>CAYTTD010000054.1:0-8275 GCA_964440595.1 uncultured Gaiellales bacterium | reverse complement strand
CCCCCAGGCGGAGTTTTATTCGCATATGAGATAAAAGTCCGCCTGGGACGCAAAATCGTGGGCTACCGCGCGCGCACGGCGTTTCCCGGGGTCTCCGGCGTACCGGGGCACCCGATCCACCGCGCACCCGATCCACCCCGCACCCGATCCACCGCACGCGCCCACACCCGCACGCACCCACACCCGGCCGCCACCCGCTCACCCTCAAGCTCTAAATGCCAACCACCGAAATGCCGATACAACCACTAGATGCGACGCGCTCAGGATTCATTCAAAACAACCATTGCCCGCGCCGCCATTACCTGCATGTCGCTACTGGCCTCAGCGGCCATCGCCCCCTCACTCGCAAACGCGTATAACACCTCAGGCGTTGGCCCGTACGCTGACTCTGCAAGAAAAATTTCTATGGGAGATTCTTTTACCTGCACCATTGTTGCAACTGACGACGTTCGCTGTTGGGGCTTCGGTGCCAACGGCCAACTCGGGCTTGGATCCACGTCATCGCTTGGAGACAATGAACTTCCCTCAACGTCACCACCCGTCGACCTTGGCACAGGCCGTGACGCCATTGAGGTCGCAGCGGGTACTTACCACGCCTGCGCCATTCTCGATAATGGCGACGTACGTTGCTGGGGCTTTGCTGCGGATGGTCAACTCGGCTACGGCAATACCGACAACATCGGAGATGACGAGGCGCCTTCAGCGGCAGGACCTGTAAATCTCGGCCCTGGAAGAACCGCCACCCAGATCACCGCCGGCGAGGCACATACATGCGCAATACTGGATAACGCGTCCGTCAGGTGCTGGGGCAATGGCATGTTCGGCCAACACGGCCTTGGCAACACCAATTCCTACGGAGACGATGAGCTTCCGTCCTCTGCGCCTGTAGTAAACGTCGGTGGCGCATCCGCCGTCGTTGAAGTTACAGCCGGCGCGTATCACACTTGCGCACTCTCCTGGTAAACGGCAGCATACGCTGCTGGGGCTACAACAACGAAGGGCAACTCGGAGTCGGCAACACCAACGTAATCGGTGATGACGAAGATCCATCCAGTGGTGCATCTGTAGATCTCGGCCCTGGGCGCACCGCTGTTGCAGTTTCCGCCGGCGGGAGTCACACATGCGCCATCCTCGACAATGGTGATTTAAGGTGCTGGGGACTAAACGATAACGGTCAGCTCGGCCTCGGCGACACCAACTATCTGGGAGACGACGAAGCCGTATCGAGTGCACCCTCGATCTCTCTTGGCGCTGGGCGCACTGCGGTTGCCGTCTCCACCGGGCAAGACACCACGTGCGCAATTCTTGACGACGCCACCACAAGGTGCTGGGGCGGCGGTGGCCAAGGACGCCTCGGCACAGGTAACACCGCCACCATCGGCGACGATGAGCTACCCTCCACAATCCCTGTACTGGACTTTGGTGCCAGTGCCAACGCAACAGCATTATCAAACGCCGGCTCCTACGCCTGCGCACTTCTAGACAATGGCTCAACGCGCTGCTGGGGTGACAATGCCTTTGGCAAGCTTGGGCTGGCACGCGATACAAATGTCGGAGACAACGAACACCCGACTTCGGCACCTTACGTAAACCTCGGAGCAGGCCGCACGGCCGTGCAGGTGGAAGACTGCAGAAACAACACTTGCGCGATCCGTGATGATGGCAGTGTGCGCTGCTGGGGACTCGGCACCGAAGGACGCCTGGGCACGGGTAACACAAACTTTATCGGCGATAACGAAGACCCGGGGGACGTTGCGCCAGTTGATATTGGAGCGGGCCGCACCGCCGTAAATATCAGCTCTGAGTTTGGACACACCTGCGTTATCCTTGACACCGGCGACGTACGCTGTTGGGGCAGAAACGGTAGCGGCCAGCTCGGCCTCGGGCACATGAATAACATTGGTGATGACGAGGCGCCATCCACGGAACCAACCGTCGACCTCGGTGTCGGGCGCACAGCAACCGAAATCGAGGTTGGCCGCGACCACACCTGTGCGATTCTTGATACCGGCGACGTGCGCTGCTGGGGATCAGGAGCTCACGGTCGAACCGGCCTGAACTCAACCGCAAGCATCGGCGACAATGAAGCAATCACAAGCGTGCCGGTAGTCAGCCTTGGTGTTGGCCGAACAGCAACCAGGTTGAGTGCAGGAAATGAACATACATGTGCACTCCTTGATGACGGAAACGTGCGCTGCTGGGGCAAGAACGATTTTGGCCAGGTTGGGCACGGCACTGGCGCCTTGGTGAATATTGGCGACAACGAACTGCCGACCGCGATTGGAACGGTCGACCTCGGCGTTGGTCGAACAGCTCTCGACATCCGGTCGGGGTATTGGCACACATGTGCACTCCTCGACAACGGGTCAGTTCGGTGTTGGGGGCGTAGCAGCTGGGGGCAACTAGGCTTGGGCGACACCAACAGCATTGGCGATAACGAAGTGCCGTCGTCTGTGCCGGCAGTATCAATCGGCGCGGGGCGAACAGCAATTGGCGTTGCCGCTGGTGCTGGACGCGGATGCGCATTGCTCGACGACAATTCGATGCGATGTTGGGGATACAACGGCGAAGGGCAATTGGGCTTGATGCACACGCTCAATATTGGCGACAACGAACTACCTTCGTCACAACCAGCACTTACACTTGGCAGTGAAGTACCAACTCAGATTGCCGCAACCGGCGACAGCGCCTGTGTTCTGATTCTTGGTGGCAACATTCGATGCTGGGGGTCGAACGCCAGCGGCCACCTAGGCTTAGGCTACACTCAGGTACTTGGAGACAACGAGCCAATTGCCAGCGCCCCCACAACCGAGTTGGGCGTGCTACCTGAGCCAATCAACACGAGCGCTGGCGCCCTGGGTGGCAGCGTTGATCCCTCGGTCGACGATGAGCTGACATGCACGTCGGGAACATGGTGGTACACCAATACGCTTTCTTACCTGTGGCGTCGGGATGGCATTGAGGTTACGGGGGCTAACGCCAACACGTACCCGATCTCATTTGACGATGACGGCGCATCGATTACCTGCGAATCGATCGGCACAAACGGAGACGGCGCTTCAGCGCGCGTGGCTGCGGGTTCCAGAACGGTCAATACACCTCCACATGGATTAACTCCCTCCAGTCCAACCCACAATCTTGTTGGGTGGAACAACTCGCCAGATCTTGGAGCACTGCTCATTGGCGCGACCGACGCCCACGGCATCGCGGGTTACTCGATACTTGTCAGCGCAAACGCGATCGATGAACCAGGCACAACCATAACCACCACAGCCAACGCCGACACAATGACGGCGCCCGATGGAACGGTTTATCTGCATGCCCGAGCGCGCGACAGCACAGGACGCTGGGGCACCGTTGCCTCGAGCGGCCCGTATCTGGTGGACGCCACTGCACCCGCCTTGGCGACTCTTGAGCCTGTTGATCCTTCGCCTCAAGAGGGCGAGTGGACCCAGGGTATGTCGGTCGCGGTAGACGTTACGAGCGCCGCTGACGCCACAAGCGGCATAGCCGGATTCTCGTGGACCACAGGGGATTCGGAGTCGACAACACCAGATGAGGTTATTGATCTTCCGGAGACGGCGGATTCAATCGCAGTTGACGATCTTACAGACGGCACACACTACATATCGGTTCGCGCAGTTGACGCTGCAGGAAATTGGAGCAGCCCGCGAACAGCCGGCCCGTTTTTGATCGACAACACTGCGCCGGTTGCCAGCGTTAGCCAGAGTGAAGTCGACGGAGGAATGCAAATTGTGTCAGTGAGCGCCACCGACGCCGCCAGCGGCCTCCACGCGGACGGCGCCTACGCAATGGATGACGGCCAGTGGCAAGTGTCTTCAACGTTTGCCGTGATGACAGGCGCTGAAACAACAGCGCATACCGCGCGCATTCGTGATCGCGCCGGCAACATTACCTCTCTGCCGATCACAATTGATTCCACAAATACCGAATCGATATCGCTGATACCAAATTCAGGCTTGACTCCAGATGTAACAGCGCCAAAGATCGTTGCCAACGCAAACGGGAAATTCCTCGGGAAGGGCGCCAGGGGCATCTACACCTTTGCGGTCACCGACGATTCCGGAACGATATCGTCGATCGCGGCAACTCACACCAGAGCCGGAAGATCAATGTATCTGCCCATTGCTGGAAATGGGATCAACACATCTTCAGCCCCGGAGGGAAGAGGTGAACTGGCCTTGATAGCAACCGACACCTCAGGCAATTCGAGCGTGCTTCGTGCGGATGTGACAATAGACCGAACTGCCCCTGCCATATCCGTGCAAGCGCGCACAACGATCGATGATGAAATTGCGTTCAGGATTCGTGACTCACTGAGTGGCTCCCGCCGGTCTGTGGTAAAGAAGAGGCTGCCAAAACTGGGGTTGAATAACATCAAAATCAAGGTGAGAGATCGTGCAGGAAACACTGCCAGCCGCACGCTTACCGTTAGGAGAGCGCTAAGCCTGGCCAACCCCTCCCTGAACAAAACTGCCGTGCGCGATCTCGGTTTCGCAGCGGGCGCTAACGAAATCGATCAAGCCTTCAAGTTCAGACACGCGTTCTTTCCCTGGTATAAACCACCGCCCCACACACGCGGAATCGTGTCCGAAGCACAGCGACGCCTTACAGCCGCTGGATTTGTTACGCCGGTAACCGGGAGGCTCGATATAGCAACGATTATCAGCACCAAACGATTCCAGCGTTCCCGCGGCATCAGCCCAATAGCAACCATTGGCCCACAGACTCGCAAAGCACTCGACTCATCACTAGACGAATAGCCAACCCAAAAACCGTTCTCGCCTCGAAAAATGTTTCCCTGCTGCGATCGGACTTTGGTGCGCTATATGAACCAAAGTCCGATCGCAGCGTGTAAATCGAGCCACAAAGCGCTCGCTTCGGCGCTAAATTGTCACCCACTTCGGCGCTAAATTGCCACCCACTTCGGCGCCAAATTGTCACCCCAGGCGGACTTTTATTCGCATATGAGATAAAACTCCGCCTGGGACGCGAAATCGTGGGTTACTGCGCGCGCTATTTCCCACGCGCCTTCAACAACTCAGCAACAAGAGTGCAACAACTAGCGACTGCAACTTCACCTTCAGGTCGTCCCCTGTAACAATGCACAACATGCGCGTTGGAGTCTATATTGATGCATTCAACCTCTACTACGGAAGCAGCTACCTTTGCGGGGTCAAAAATCGCGGATGGCGGTGGCTGTGCGTACGGTCGCTTGCACAGTCAGTCCTGGAGAGCCGCCGCAATTGGGCCGGAGCATCAATTTCAAGAATCGTGTACTGCACGGCTCGCCTCCACGCACACGACGACTCACTTGGGCAAATTGAGCAAGATGCTCACTTGAAGGCGCTTCGGCGCGCCTCAAGTGTAGATCGCATTGAATATGGTCACTACACGAACCGAATCAGGATTGGGCCCCTGGCGGTCGGCAATAGTCGCGGACGACCGCAGGTGGTTCGATCCGGGTGGCCGGTGATGGTTCAAGATTCACTTGGACATTCGGCGCCAGAAGCACGGTTTCTGGTTTCAACTGCCATGCGTGAAGAAAAAGGTTCTGACGTAAACGTTGCCACCCACCTGTTGATTGATTTGTCTGAAAAGAGCATCGATGCGGCAATGGTCGTGACAAATGATAGCGACCTTCGACTGCCCATCCAGTATGCAAGAACTCTAGTGCCCGTTGGCACGGTGAATCCGTCGCACAGCCCAACTGCCGGCGCTTTGCGAGGCGATTCAAACGACGGAGTTGGGCGGCATTGGTGGTACCGCCTCACAGCTGCAGACATATTCTCGAATCAACTCCCCACCCGGGTCGGTAAGTACACGAAACCACCAACCTGGTGACCTCGAACGATCAATTTACTGATTGACCGATTGTATTTTGTTCGCTACAATGACACTACATACCAACCGGTGCCTCGTGGGCCGGGTCTCTTTTTTTAACTGGTTTTTTGCACCATTGAGCGCCGCACGGTTGCCCGCTTATGCAGTAACACCGCTTCTCTCGCTTGAGGCCTCACGCCGCTAGTCGATGGCACGACAGCTAACGCTAGGGCCCGCCGACTTCCACCCTTACCACGCTCCACACCTTTACCACGCGCCGCACTCTTACCAACCGGAATCACAGTCGTGTCAATTCGCTTGCCCCACTCATCAATCGCGCGCAGCACCATGCGTGCAGCACCGACTTCAACCTCAACGTGGTGAAACGCCGATACGCGACGCGCGGTCCAGGCTGGTTGCGGCTTTGAGAAGGGGAATACAGCCTGGCCCCCGCCGCCAGTCAAAACGTGCGTCACTCCTGCCTGGGGTTTCGAGCGCATGTAGTTGTGCTCGTGACCCGCGATCGCAAGCTGCACGCCGTACCGCGCCAACAGCGGCTGCAGCGATTCGCGAACCTCCCTGAACTCCTCTGCATCATGCCCGAAAGACGGGTAGTGCATGTAAACGATCTTCCACCGCTTGGTCGACGCGCGCAGCTCCTGCTCAAGCCACCTGTACTGCGCACTGCCGGGGCGAATATCCTGGTCGGTATCGAGCGCCATGAAGTGCGCATTCTTGTGCGTGAATGCGTAGTAAGTGCGCCCCTCAAGATGAGGAAAGTGCCCGAAGTAAGGACGCAGATCATCACGGTACATGTCGTGATTACCGAGGGCGGGCATGAAGCGCGTGTTTCGCGAAAGGTTGCCCGCCAGGTGTGGCGGGTCAAAGTTTTTTGCATAGTCCTCCCACCGACCGGTTGGGTAGACATTATCGCCCGCCGTCACCACAACTTCGGGCTTGCCACTCAAGATGTTTGCTGCCACCCGAGCCTGCATCACACTGCCGGCGCCGTAGTCGCCGAGCGCCGCGAACTTCCACGCGCCCGGCTCGCCACCAGTCCCCACAATACTTGCCACATCTGGAGGCAGCGGTGTGTCGCCGCGCGTCGCACCAGGGTTGAGTTTGCCCACGATGCTGCTGGCAAGTCGATGCAGCTCAGGACGATCTTCAAGCGCCTCAAGGAATTTGATCGTGACATTCGACCATGCGTGGCTGCGGGTCGGAGTTCGCGGCTCCCATGGCATACCCGGTGCTACGCCTAGCGGCCGCGGCGCGCGCACTTTGTCGGTGTCGAGCTTGTGACGCTCCGGGTTTTCGCCCGGCAAAATCATTCGGCGGGGGAAAGTGAGAGCGGGCTGTGGGCCGTTCCTGCGGCGGCGCGCGCTCGCCAGTTCACCGATCTCAGGTGGAGCTCCAAGCCCAGGGTGCGCGCTTTGCCCATGCCGCGCCAGCGTTACCTGTGCCAATGATAGTGCCGTCACGCTGCTCCCCATGGGTTGCAAATTCCCATTCCACGAAATGCGAAACGTTGCGACGACCATTCTGACCACCCAAGGTAAACAGCCCCAGCCGCTCCACGCTTACAATGATTCATCATTTTGCCAATTTCACAAATGAATCTGATTTGAAAAGAAACAACAGGGTAAGTTGGCAACGATGACCCCGAGCGATCAGGCAGACCTCAAATCACGCGCAAACACACCGGTATGGGCAGACCTGATCTCGCCCGCGCCCGCCCGCGCCCGCGATTTCTACTCGGCGCTATTTGGCACGAATTGGCTCGAGACCGCCGCCCATCTTCACCACGCTGTCGACGCGCCATGGGCAAACCTACACCATCGCGGCGCCCAGTGGATTCCGCGCTTCGCAGTTGAAAACGCCGCAACCGCCGCTCGTCACGCGCAGGAACTCGGTGCTCGAGTGATCGACACCAGCGCCGAATTATCACTGCTGGAGGATCCAAATTCCTCACCATTCATACTCACCCCGCTGACTCCCGCACAGGTCTCGCCCGCCCTCACCTGGGTTGAGCTTCGAACAAGCGAGCGAAATCAAACGACCTCGTTCTACTCGCAGCTTTTCTCCTGGACCACCCGATCCGCCGACTTCGGCAGCAGCGAATACACCCAGTTCATCTCGCACAACAAGCCAGTTGCCGGGATGCTACTCAGCCCCGAGACGGTCGCACGCGCCAGCGCCCCCCACTGGGGAGTAACGTTTCGCGTCGAAGACCTCGAACAGGCAATCGCCCGTGCGCTCGAATCCGGTGGAGCTCTCGTCTATGGTCCAATGAATGCAGAATGGGGAATTTCTGCCGCCCTCACAGACCCATCAGGCGCATCGTTCAACATTGTTGAACCAATCGAGGTGGCAATCAGCAAGCCGCGTGCGGGGAGGCGTGCCGGCTAACGTGCGGGGAGGCCTGCCGGCT
>CAYTTD010000053.1:0-8298 GCA_964440595.1 uncultured Gaiellales bacterium | reverse complement strand
CAACGCCTGCAGGAGTACAGGACTGGTACAGGACACATTGCCCGCCAGGTGGCACCTGGCGTAGCTCTGGCAACTGCTGTGGTATTTGCTGCATCAGGCAACACAGCCTGGCGGTGGATTCCTGGATTGACGCTTATCATCCTCTTCATCATAAGCTGCGTTTTGCTGGGGCAGATGCTGGTACGAGTGCTCAGACGAATGCCGGCAGAGTTTGTCTCCGAGGTAATTGAAAACGTGGAACGACCAGTGATCAAGGCAGCAACGCCATGGTTCACCTTGATGGCAACGCTGACTATCGTACTCCTTGCTGTGCCACAGCTTGGCAGGTCAACTGAGTTTCTCTGGCTGAAATCACGCCACCGCCCACTAACGCCTACCAGCGAAGGCTACCTTGGTAAATTTCCTCCGAAGATGATTGAAAAACTGTCTGCAAACCCGGGCGATACCGTGGTAATGGCCCGTCCAGAACGAGGCTGGGAGATACCTGCTGTGTCACCGGCTTTCGTTGTAGCCGATCACAAGGACCGACTTGCTGATACGCCAGTAAACAGGCCCGGGAGACGCAAAGAGGTTGCCGAGCGGTTTTTTGCACCGACCACAAAAGATGCTGAGCGAAAAAAGATTCTGGAAGACACCAAGGCAACCCACATCCTTCTGATGAAAAACCAGAAGGATGATACGTCAGTGCTTGAGTTCATTCGCAGAAACCAGGTTGGCTTCACGCTTGCAGCGCAAGGAAAACGCACCATGCTTTATGCGTTGCGGAAGGATTCGCAGGAGTGACATCCACAAAATCCGCTACACGAACCTCAATGATCATCGTGATGCTGGCTACACTTGCCGGTCGAGTTGTTGGCCTCGCGCGCGAGATCTTTGTTGCCGCCATATTCGGAGCCGGCGCAACGATGAGTGCATTCGCTGTTGCCTTTCAAATCCCCAATCTGATCAGATCATTTGTTGCTGACGTAGCGTTGACAAGCTCGGTGGTGCCGGTTTTTACCGACCTTCTGGAAAAGGGCGAAGACCAACGGGCATGGAAGGTTGCAGGAACAATTGCGACGTTGGTTGTGGTGATCATGGTGCCGATCACCGTTCTCAGCATGGTTCTGGCACCATACATTGTCGACCTTGCCGTGCACGATCGCTTTGGTCAGATGGATCTCTCAATAACCCTGTTTCGCATCATGATTCCAATAGTCGTGCTGATGTCTTTGGCAGGTGTCGTCATTGGAATACTTAATGCTTTTGGACACTTCTCAACGCCTGCACTCGCGCCTGTCGCATGGAACCTCGTGGTAATCGTCATGCTGCTGGTCGGGGGTCAGCTTGTTGACGCCGATCACCAGATTCACATGTATGCCGTTGGCGTGTTGGTTGGCACAGTAATTCAGCTTCTCCTCCCACTACCATGGCTAAGAGGTCGTGGCGGTGTTCTTGCACCTACGTGGGACATAAAAGATCCAGCGGTCAAAGAGATTCTGAGAATGATGCTTCCAGTCACAGCGAGCCTGGCACTGGTTAACCTCGGAGTTATCGTTGGAACTTATTTCTCTACGAGCATCCCGGCATCGTTCTATGACACCATAACTCCTGCTGGTACACACGCTGTTGACTCGGGTCCGGCTCTGTTGGACAAAGCCTTTCGCGTTTTCCAATTGCCGCAGGGGATATTCGCTTTGGCAGTCAGCACGGTGTTCCTCCCATTACTGTCACGCCACAAGGCGAACGAAGACAGGGAAGCATTCGGCAAGGCTTGTGCAGCCGCAATCAGACAGTTGATTGTTTTGCTTATGCCCGCGGCGACCTTCATGTACTTTCTGGCCGAGCCGATCATCAAGCTGCTGTACCAACGCGGCGCATGGGAGCCCTGGCAAACTCCTCTGTCAGCTGGTGCACTTGCCGGGTTCTCGGGTGGATTGGTAGCAAATGGAGCAATGCTGCTGTTGATGCGGGCATTTTTCTCACTTCGCATGCCTTGGTTGCCAGTCAAAATTGGTGTGGCCAATCTTGGAGTGAACATCATCACTGCCTGGGCATTGCACGAGAAATATGGAGTAGCAGGTGTCGCGCTGGCGATGGCAATTGCAAATTCATTCGCCTTCGTGGCGATGTATGTGTCACTGCGATCAACGATTGGTGGCCTCTACTCAAGGCAACTGGTATTGACGGTCATTCCATCGTTTGCAGGAGCTTGCGCTGCCGCATTGCTCGGAAAGCTGCTATATGGCATCGTCACTGAATCCACGCCGTTAGCAGGGGTATTTGGCACTCTTGCCGGTGTGACAGCAGCGTTTGTCACAACCTTTGGCCTATACCTGGTGATAGCTGTCAAGACGCGATTGATCAGCACCTCAACCCTTACCTCCCTGGTACCACGTGGCCAAAAAAGAGCCTAGCCCGTTTCAAATAAATTTCTATCGGGTAGCAATCTGGCACTATGGAATTGACTGACAGGGCATGGAATGTTGTTCAAGCCGCCGGCGATGAGGCCGAGCGACTTGGTGACGAGACGATCGGAACAGACCACATCCTGCTTTCAATGTTGCGAGACGGCGAAGGTGCCGCCGCTTATGTTCTGCATGAGCTTGGCGTCTCGTACGACATTGTGTACCAACGCCTATTTGCATCAACGTAGGATTTTGAAGTTTCGCGGCCTGAGTCCGATGGCTGCGAACCCGTTCGGGGGGACGCACCCACGAAGGGGAGCGATAACGGCGGCCTGAGGGGAGCGGGCCGCCGTTTATTTTTTGGTTTTTGGAATGTGTCTGTCTTTAGTTACCGGCTGTACTTGATGTCTGACAGACGCGCCGGTTCGGCTTTTGGATCGTGTGCGGTGGTGACGAACACGCGAAGCAGATAGTTCCGCCCTTTTTGCAGTGGCATACCGGATGGATCCCGCCCATCAAGAGAGTAACGGTAGACGCCAGGCAACATGTTTACAGTGCGAGCAAGCACGCCTAAGTCTGATTCTGTCTTCACATCAATCAGGTGTACTTCAGACCTGCTTAGCGCTCTGATTGCTGAGCTGCCATCACCACTATGCGCCCCACCTACTTCAATCACAAGCTCATCTCCCGACTCATCAAGTGACGCACGAACAGGAACCTTGACCTCGGCAGATCTGCGCACGGTTACCTGCCACGGAATTCGAATGCCTGAACTGTTGTCGATAAGCCAACCGCCATAGACGCCTGATTTTTGATTCGCAGCGGTGCTCACGGTTACACCACCGTCATCTGACAGTGAAAGTGCAGGTGCATCTGACGAATCTGACTCAACAGCGATGTTACGACCTGAGAGTGGCGTCAGGCTTTTTGTACCAACCAGTTCAAGATCAACGGTCGCTTTTTCACCTTGCTCAACGATGCCGAAATCAACCCTGAAGGGCAAGGCAACGGTCGTGGCGCGAGCAGCCTTTGCAGCAGAAGCAACGCCGCCTCCCTGTAGGTTTCGCGCCTGCTTATCACCCTTATCATCAAGCGGCTGGGCTGTGCCAACCATAGCCGCCTGCACGACAACCGGACTCCAGTCGGGCTCGCTGCTTCTGATGACCGCTGCTACGCCAGCAACATGCCCCGCTGCGATCGAGGTGCCACTGGCAGCCTCATAACGCGCCTCACCTTGCGCAGCCCCGGGAGCGGTAGTTATTACACCAACACCCGACGCAATCAGGTCAACGCCTGAATGACCATCAAATCTCGGTCCCGCTGACGAGAATGCAGCAACCTTGCCCCACGATGGATTTCGAGATCCGTTTCGCGCAACCATCGAAATCTTGACGCTGCTGTTGATCGCAGCCAACTCCTTTAACCTGGCTGCTTCGGCTAGAGAAATACCAACCGCAGCGATGTCAGCTCCACGTTGATCAACCACGCCTGCCAATGCCTGACTGTCACTTCCTCCGATGAGGACTGCCGTGGCGCCTGCATCAGTTGCCGCCGTTATCTGCCGAGCCACCGGCACCTCAAAACTGTGCTCGATTAGTGCAACTTTTCCAGCAACACGACTTGTTATGTCTGCCCCAAGATAGTCAGCAACCTGGTCTGCTTTACCCTCTACCACTACGAGCTGTTGATCATCCGGTGGGAGTGAAGTGTTGCGAGTAAGCATTGGGCGCGACTGAATACCTGCGTCAACGACACCACTTCTTACGTGAATATCTGCTCGATCAACCGTTTCACGCAGATCGGCTGCTCCGACGGCTAGCACGGTTGGTGACGATGCAGGTGCTCCCAAAGTGCCTACGGTGTCGGACGATCCATGACCGTCGTTTCCGCTTGCCGCCACTACGAGTGTGCCGAGCCGATCAGCACCACGCGTAGCAAACGAATCCGCCGTCTTTGAAAATCCGGCATATGGTGCTGTTGCCGCAACGACTGCGACCGGGATTGCATCATCCGTGCCGGCATCGCCGTCGGGGTCCACGGCATACTCTAGACCAGCAATCAGGGTTGCCGTGCTACCTATATCAGCTTCTATTCCTCCCTCAACCGGAGTTCGACCGATAATGCGAACAGGAACAATTCCTGCATCTCCCGATGCTCCAATCAAAACGGCACCGGCCACATGCGTTCCGTGAGCATCGCCTGGTTGGGGATCAACTCCAGTTCGCTTTGTAAAAACGTCGTAGCCGGCGCTTGCAATTCGCGGTGCAAGCACAGGGTGATTCATGTCGATGCCGGTGTCAAGCACAGCAACCGTCGCTTTACCAGACAGTGTTCTGCGAACTGAGGGGCGACCGAAATCATCTCCATCATCAACCTGTTCATCGTCCACGGTTTTTTCTTCATCAGAGGCATTGGTCGGTTCGGACTCAGGAGTATCAACTCTGATCCGTTCGCCTCCTACCTCGATTCCTGCCGGATAAAGAGTTCTAACGTGTTCGACAGAGGCAACGCCAGGTACGCTTTCTATCCTGTGAGACAGATCGTCACGAACAGTGACTGCAACACCATTCACAACTCGTAGATATCGATATTCGATGTCCAGACCAACTCCGGCTGATCTAATCGATTCCAGAATCTCGTTCTGTTCCTTGTAAGCTTTCTTTATGAACTGACGTTTTTCTGCAGGCGACAGGGAGTTGCCCTCTGTAACCTGCCAATCTGAAAGTGACGGACGGTCAAACCTGATCACCACCTTGCGCGTTACAGCCTGTTCTACAGGACGCACCGATGCGAACAAGGCAGACCACGATTTAAGCTGAGACACTGCGCCCTGATTTGCTGAGGCTGCGGCTGACTCATCAGCGTATGCCAGTGGCGGCGCCGCCGCGATTGCGGCGGAAACCAGAATGTGCAGGCTTGCGCGGCGCAGCAGCCGGCGCTTTCTTTCACGCACACCTCTCGCGCGCGTGTAATCACCTACATTTTCTATCGTCACATACACTCTTTCGGCACCATTCTTCCATACCTGAAGATGTTACTGGTAGCTTGAGCATCTGCAATTTTAAGGTCATGTCCGGTGACAGCAGCACAGGCTGACGCAGCAACGCCGATCATGGCGGCATTATCACCGCAGTATTTCAACGGTGCTGCTGCCATTTTCAGGTCATATCGACTGCAGATTGCTGACATTTCAGCTCTAAGACCGGCATTTGCAGCAACTCCTCCTACGATTGCAACGCCGTTCCACTCATTGGCAGATTCCGCTTTGATCGCCTTTCGAACCATTGCCGAAATCGTGTAAACGATGCCTGCCTGAAATCCTGCGGCCAGGTCTGCAATCGTTTGCTCAGTCAGAGGCGTCGACTCCTGTTTGATCGTCTGCACCAGCGCCGTTTTGATTCCGGAAAAACTCGTGTCCGGAGACGGATTGCCAACCATCGCAGGGGTGAAAGAGTAACGCGTCGCGTCTCCATTTATTGCTGCCTGCTCAATAGCTACTCCGCCACCATTTGCAAATCCGAGCATCCGTGCCCCTTTGTCAAATGCCTCACCTGCAGCATCATCCCTTGTTGATCCAATCAACCTGGTGCTGAGCCCCTCCTCAACTGCCAGGGTCATCGTGTGGCCGCCACTGGCAAGCAGACAAAGAAACGGAGGTTCCAGGGAATCCTCCGCAAGAAAGACTGACGATACGTGCCCAAGCAGGTGGTCTACGGGTACCAGTGGTTTCTGCCACGCCCAAGCACGTGACTTGGCAGCGGCCAAGCCCACCAGGAGAGCGCCAATCAGTCCAGGACCCCTGGTCACAGCAATTGCGTCTATTTCGAGCCCTGTCACATCAGCTTCTTCCAAGGCAATAGCTATTACTTCATCCACCATCTCGAGGTGCCGCCTCGACGCAACCTCCGGCACTACTCCGCCGTATCTTCTATGGATATCCGCTTGTGAGGAGACAATCGATGATTTCACAATATTGAAATCCTCAACGACAGCGGCGGCAGTTTCGTCGCACGAAGATTCGACTGCGAGAATTCTCTTGCCAGCGTGCGGATTATCGAATCCCTGATACCAGCGATCTGTCACGGGCCCACCTCTTGTTGTGCGCTCTGCTCAGGTCGTGTCATGATCAGTGCATCCTCGTCGCCGTAGTAACCGGTGCGTCTGCCTACCTCCGTAAACCCAACATCCACATAAAGAGCAATCGCGCCAGCAGAGCGTTCGGCCACCTCCAGTGTCACGAGGCGCCCCTCTTTATCAGCCCTGTCGAGCAATCCGTTTACAAGAGTTCGTCCGAAACCGCACCGTCGATGAGATCGAGCAACGCAGATGTTCAAAAGATGCCAATCGTCACCGATAAGTGCGGCAAAGACACAACCGACCACATTGGATCCGTCAACGATGATGCACGAGTAGGATTCGCCAGCTGGCCGTTGAAGCTCGGCACTAACCATCTCATGGGTCCACGCGGTGAAGCGGGACTGAGCAAGAAGCCCAACGATTGATGGCACTTGTTCAAACGACGGAGTGCGAAGCTGAGCGACGGGCTTTGCATCTGGCTCCCGCCCGTATTCGGGCACCACCGGTGCAAACTTTTTCAGGCTCCCGTCATTCGCAGCGAGCGCGTGCCTGACTGCCACCGCAATTCCCATAGCGCTTGGGGGCCCCCAAACCACGCCGTCTGAATCCGTCGTGGATAGTCTGTCTTCCCCCGCAACCTCAACCGAACCCAAAGGAGTTACCTCCAGATTGCTTCCAGTTGGGGTGCCCACCTCGAACTTCTGAAAAAAGATCTCGCCGCGCTTGGCATCGATGCAACCTGTTACCACTGAGGAGCCACGGGACGAAGTATTCGCTTGATCCCATCCGCCAACAACCGCAAGCAGGCTTGAGAATCCAACTGCTGGCACGCCAAGTGCCGCTGCAATGCCATTTCCTGTTGCGGCTCCAATTCGAAGTGAAGTAAAAGCGCCCGGGCCCATGCCCACGGCAACACACTCGATATCAGAGCGTTGCATACCGGCATCTTCCAAGCTGTCGTCGATCGCGCTCAAAAGATGCTGGGAACGCTCGCTGGCAACTGATGCAATCACATCACATGTGCCGTCTGTCACCGACAACTGCAAAATGGCAATCACGGGAGAATCAGACGATGTATCAACGGCTAATATCATCATCACGGCACGCGAATCCTGGCGCTGATATCCAAATTTGGGATGCTGTCGATTGACAGCCGGCGACTATTCGCATCCCCGCCGCCGACGTACTCGAGCGTAACACGCCAGATCCTTGCAGCTTGAGGCCTCCAGAACTTCATTCCTTCACCAGGCCACTCAATGCAACCCACTCCTGATTCAAAGTAAGGCTCGATGTCACCCCAGGTCTGCGCATCAAGTGCCCCGTCCAGGCGGTAAAGATCAATGTGAGATAACGACGTTGTTGGCCCATCGTACCTGTGGGCAATAGTGTAGGTGGGACTTCGAACTGGCTCGGTTATTCCCATAGCTCGCGCAAGCGCTCCAACAAGCGTGGTCTTGCCACTGCCTGGTTCACCTGTAAGCTCGATCACATCCCCCTGCTCGACCACGGATGCAAGCTGAGTTCCCAGAAGATCCGTTGCATCAAGTGACTCAAGAACAATCGAC
This sequence comes from uncultured Gaiellales bacterium, assembly GCA_964440595.1. Lineage (GTDB taxonomy): Bacteria > Actinomycetota > Thermoleophilia > Gaiellales > SKUG01 > CAYTTD01. The sequence continues at coordinate 269 of CAYTTD010000053.1, read as the reverse complement.
AGCACTATGAATCCCCCAGCTCAAAGAGTGTCATAACGTCAGAGTCACCCACATGGGATTCCGTATCGTCTGCGATTGCTTGTGAATGATCGAGATCATTTGCCTGATGATCTTCGTAAGCACCACCCGTCATCCGAGACAAAACCTTCAACGCGTCGGTAAATCGTTGTTTCAGTGCTGGCACGAGCATTGGTATGGCGGGGTTCATTATTGGCAATACCTGCACCTGCCGACCATGAAGCTCTGAAGATAATGGTATTCCGTGGGCC
>CAYTTD010000052.1:0-8451 GCA_964440595.1 uncultured Gaiellales bacterium | reverse complement strand
CCAACGCGTTCAAAGTGTTCAGGTAGGCATCTCGAGTGGCTTCGGCCTGGGCCTTTAATGTTATTGCCTCTCCCAGTACATCGACCGTAACGCCAAATCCCTCGCCTGCAAGTCGATCGACCGTCGCCAAGGCATCAGCAAGCGTTGATCCAGCTATATATGGAGCGGAAAAACGCTGCACAAGTCGCCTCGGCATCAACGGAAGCGTTGATGCGATTGCCTTGTCCATTAGTCTTGGTTGCGAGGTTTGCGTGGTCATTCTGCGCGGATTCTACCTGCTGCAATTCATTCAGTACGCAATGTAAGAGGTTTTCGAATTGTCATGTCGAACACAATTAGGCTTGCAGTTTGTCATTGGACCGCCTGGTCGATTGATGAGCCGGCACGTTGAGGGGGGAATACACAGTATGAGCGATAACCATGTTCCGGGCGGTATGTGCTGCTCAAGCTGCGATTCGATTACTTTTCGGGCTCGCGCTGATGGATTGTGCCCGGCATGTGCGCTGCGTATTGAAAAGATGATTGAAGAGATAGAGCTTGAGGGCATGGAGCGGGATCTGATTCTGATTTCAAGATTTGAGGCCTACTGCGTCAAGCGTGAACAGCAGCGCAGATTTCGAACCGCGATCGATGAATCCCATCACAACAGATTCATAAAACCCTTCAACATCGAGCCGTACACAATTTAGATATCACATAAGGATTAGCAACCAAAAAAAGCGGGAGGGCTTCGGTGCAATTGCACCGAAGCCCAATTTTTTTCCCACTCTTTTTTTGGTGCTACTCCTCAGCACCCTCGTCGGTTGTCTCTTCAGCGTCGGGATCAGCACTCTCATCCTCTGTGCCAGCCTCTTCCTCGGCAGCATCCTCTTCCTCGGCGGCATCCTCATCCTCGGTAGCATCCTCATCGGCTACTTCTTCGTCCGCACCATCTTCAGATGTGCCTTCGGTGTCACCGCTTTCTACGCCGGTGTCATCCTTTTCTCCTGAGGTCTGGGAACCCTTGTCCTTGTCACTCTTGGCGTCTTCCTCACCCTTTGTGCCACAGGCAGCAACGCCGAATGCAGCAACGACTACCAGCATGAGTGCCAGAAACATCTTGGCCAGATTATTCTTCATTTTTTGTTTCCTTTCGTAAATGCGCAACTGTCTTATGTTGCCGCTGTTGCTCAATGGTTTGAGCCGGACAAAGGAATGTGCGGAGCACTGCGAATTTCGGTTCCACGGCGGCCGAATATTGGCCTTTCGGGAACTGAATCGCTCTTTGCTGCGTATCTATGAATGATGACGCACAAGGCACTGACAAGAGATGAATCTTTCAGCCTGATGACGAGAGTGGCTGAAGGTGACCAACTTGCCATCAGGCAGGTGTACAAAGAACACGCACCCATCGTTTGGCACGTGATTCGACGGTATGTAAACGACGAAGACAGCGCGCGTGAAGTCATGCAGGATGTCTTTGTTGAGGTGTGGCGGTCGGCCAGGAACTTTGATCGCCGAAAGGCTTCGGTCGCAACATGGATTACAAGAATCGCCAGAACGAGAGCCATCGACAGGCTTCGCAGAGAGCGTGCCTCGGTTCGTTGGAGCGGGCACAGAGACAAGTGTATCGACACTATCACCGAAATGCCGGACAACAGCGTCGATTCCGACATGGATGTAGTTGGTGAACGCGCCGACACAGCCAGGATCCTGCGCGCTGCCATAGCAAATCTGCCCGACCACCAAAGGCCACTGCTGGAGATGGCATTCCTTCACGGATACTCACACAGCGAGCTGGCGAACAAGACCGGCATCAGCGAAGGAACCATCAAGACAAGGCTCTTCAGAGCGCTTTCGACGCTTCGTGTTGAGCTGGAAAAAACGGGACTCGTCATGGAGCTAAGATCATGAACAACAATGTTCACTACATAGGTGGATGCTCATCCGACAGTTGCCACTCCGTGCGGTCGCTACTGCCCGGCCATGCCCTTGGAATTCTTGACGGCAAAGAACACGAGATCGTGCTTGATCACATCATTGACTGCCTCGAGTGTGAATCGGTTTTGGGAGAGCTTTTGGAAGGAACACACCTGATCGAAAGCACTATTGCCACTGAACACAGCCTCAACGGATCAAGCAATATCTCGTCATTACCAGACGATCTGGAGTTAGAGGTTTTGGCTGCCATTGCAAGCGCCCGCACACTGCCTTCAAAGCCAGACAACACAGCAGACGATCAATTCGTGAAAAGGGTTGCGGCAAACATTTATGAGGCGGTGTTGAGGTGGCGCCCAACGTTTTCGACACGCGCTTACGCTGCGTGTGCGATGGTGCTGGTCGTTGCGGTTGCTCTGGTTCAACAGGTACGAATCGTATCGTTGCAGGACGAGGTCGACGCAGCAAATAGCAGAAGCGTACCTGTGGCTCTTGGCGGATCATCCATCGCTGTGGATGGTAGCGGAGCCAACGCGAGCGACGTTTTTGGAACCGAGGGAGCGGTCCTCCGGATTGATCACGCAACCAACCAGGTAGTTATCACAGGTGCACCAGCGCCACCAGAAGGCAAGACCTGGAGCATCTGGCAGGTCGACGACCAACAACGCATCACGAAGATTGGAACCATCAGTGATTCAACTGGCAAGCATGAGTTTGAGTTTGTGGATGCCAAGGCCGAGAAGATCGAGCAGGTACTGGTGACGCTTTCGAGCGACGATACAGAGTCCACTAGCTCCTCAACCACTTAGTTCGGATCAGCTTTGACGCGCAGCAATGGATTTATCCGACCTACCAGTTCATGCGGCCAATCTGAAGGCGGCCAGTGCGCATCTCCTGGGGCGCACACACGCGTAGATCCTGCGCGAGCCGCCAGTTTTTCAAACGATGACACCGCTTCTGGATGCGGCGCTACAACCACGCATGTCTGAAGCAGGTCTTTCATGCTGGTCAGATGCTCGCGCAATGAATCCCAATTTTCAGATTCTGTGAGCGCAACGAGTTCAACATTCACGTCTTCAACCAAGATGCGATTGCGGTAACCATGAGTTGAAGCCACTGAAGACGACCGACCACTGAGCCACAGTTGATCAAGCCGCGCGCGCCGCTTGTATGCGATCTCACGACTTCTCTCACTGGCCCCTGGCACATGTCGAAGCCACGCTGACGCAAGCCTTTGTTCAAATTCCTCATGAAAATATTCCATGGCACCATTGTCGCCAGGGTTACACACGAGAATGATTTCTGTTGGACTCATACATCCTGCAGCACCAAACGTCATCACGTCATCTGCAAGAGCATCGAACTTGGTGTTCATGTACCCGGCGCTGGATTCACGCTCTCTCAGATCTACGATCGCTACCCCCTGCCTGTTGCCAAAGGCAACGATCCTGGTACCTTTGGCGCAGCAGCTTCGTACGAGGTCAACCGTCTGATCATCTCCATGTATTACAACCGCTGACACTTGACTCCAGTCAAATTCAGACACCGGCTCGCGTCTAACAACCTCGATCTTTTCTGAGAGCGCCTTGTCGACTGATCGAACATGACCAATGAAGTGAGGCAAAACCACCTCAAATCTCGAAGGGATCACAACGTTGTGCGCGCCGGTCGCAAGCCCACCAACCAGGCTCTCTACAACGAGCCCGGGTACCGTTGCCGCACACAAATGAACGATCTTGTCGCCTTGCAGTTCTTGCCCGTTTACGCCTCGGACCTCGTTGCGGAACCATGACAGGCATGTTGATAACCGCCGAGCCACGTCAGATTCGCTATACCCCTGCGCCTCAACAACAGCTCGAACGGCCGCTTCAAAGAAACGATTCTGGGGCTGCCAGGAGTCAACGACCTGCCTGAGATTCTCGATCACACGATGTCTCCAAACCGCAGCGAACAACCTCTGAGGTCAGCTCCGGGCGCGCGTCCAACATACTCCCAGGAATCGCCGATCCGAATACCAATGTCCTCCGTGCGGACTACGGCACAGCTCCATACATTTGCCAAATCATGGTGAACCAACAATCCCTCTTCACCATCATCAACCTCCTCCAGCGTCACCGGATCAACGACCCTGGTACGCATCCACCCCGGTTGCCATCGTCCCGTGCGCTCAGATTCTTCCTTCGCTTTGTGACCACTCACGTTACTTCCGTTGCGCCCCATGAAACTTCCGAGCCATGATTGAGTCGACAGCTCACTCATTCCATACTCATTCTCAAAGTGATCAGCACGGATTCCAAGCTGCGACTCAACCCGTGCCACGATGTCTGCTCGATCAAGCGCCTCGCCTAGCGTCTTGGTTCCGCCAGTGTCCACGACTCTGCTACCGGCCGGAAGCTGCAGAACCACGTCATCCAGAAGATCCAGGAAGCAGCCAAGCGCAATTGTCGTAGCGAGAAGCAAGACCGGGCGACCAATGCTTATCGCTTCCCGCATGGCAGCAACCGCACCGTCGAAGTCAATCCTGCCGCTAGCGTCAGCCCATGCGCCACCATCCTCACAGGCGTGCTCTCTTACGGTGTCGAACATGTGAAACAGCGATGATTCTGGCACTTCCTGCCCTGACGGAACGATCTGCATCGCTATGGGAGCACGAGATCTGAACTCTGGCACGATCGCCCAACGTACACCCGCAAGTAGCGATACCTCATATAGGCCGAGGCTTGGAAGATGGTGCCTGCTTCGCGAATCAACTCCCTTCGTTGTGCCACTGGAAATCCAGGTGGCTACGTCATGCGATTCATCGTGCGCCGCAATTCTCATGTGCTTGAAGGCAACAATTGGGAGCGCCGGTACCTGATGCCACTGAGTAACTTCATCTAACGATGCTTCTCGTTGACTGAGCTCCTGATCACACCACGCCCGGTATGGCTCAACATGTTTGTACTGCGCCTGAAATATCTCCAGTGCGTGCCTGTTGAATGCCAGATCGGTCCATTGCTGCGGCTGTTCGACAGCACACTCCTCTATGACAGCCTCCATACGGCGCGCAGCAACTCTGAGGTCTTCGGGAACTATTCCGCATAGCGGGTCTTTCACGGAATGATCCTGTATTTCGTCAGTTTCTGTTCTCAAGTCATCGTTCATGTGCAGCAGCGTGGTGGCAGGTCTGGCTACTATCTGCCAATGCCTGAAAGTTTACCCCCCAGAACCACAATCTATCTTGACCGCACCATTGACAGCTCACACGTTATTCCAGGCCACCCCGGGAAGTGCGGCAGACTGCATGGTCATACATACCGATTCGAGGTGTGGATTCGGGGCGTTGTAACTCAAGGAAGTGCCATGCTGATTGACTTCTACGACGTGAAGTCAATAATCGATGAGTGGGATCACCAACATCTGAATGACGTTGTGGACTTTGTTCCAACCGCCGAGCTGCTGGCCGCAGAGATGAGGTCACGGATCATTGCCGCAATTTCACGTGACGGCGAGAGCATTGACGTTATCCAGTGCAGAGTAAGGCTCTGGGAGACCCCAAGCTGCTATGCGGAGGTTGGGGATATTGGTTAGAGATCATGACGTTCACCACCTGGAACATGGCAAAGAATCACGTAAGTTGCCTGCATCCCTGCCGATCATCGAGATTTTTGAATCGATTCAGGGAGAGGGTGTGCGCACAGGAGAACCAGCCACGTTTATCAGGCTTGCGGGTTGCAATCTCCGGTGCACCTGGTGCGACACAACCTACTCTTGGAGCAGTGAGGGTATTGCCAACGCAGAGCGTATGTCTCCAAGCGACATTGCCGAAAACATTGGCACTGCGGCCGTTGTGATTACTGGCGGAGAGCCACTTCTTCACCAAAAAAAGCTGCCTGCGTTGATTGGAATGATCAAAGATTCAGAACGAGAATCCACGCATGTTACCGTCGAAACAAACGCAACCATCTGCGTTGACGATGATGAGCTGATTGAGTCCGTCGACCTATGGTCGCTCAGCCCGAAGCTACCTGGTAGCGGAGAGGCTCCAGATTCCGACGCCCTTGCCTGGTGGCTCGGGGCGACACGCCCTGACAGACGCCAACTGAAATTCGTGCTGGCGGATGCGGAGGAGGATTGGCAGGCAATGTGGGCGCTGCTCGAAGGTCAAAATGGCTGGGATGCGTCGCCGCTTGTCGTACAGCCAAATGGCATGAGAGACGATTACGATCAGGCTCTGCGAGAGTTGGTAGAGCTGGTCAGCAAAGACCGCCGCTCAAACTTCGTTCGTGTGTTACCTCAGCTTCACCGTGTAATCTGGGGCAATCAGGCTCGCGGCGTCTGAGGCACTTTGCCCAGGGGGCTGCCCTTTGGGTGGCTTGGCAGCTCGTTCCATCCTTCGTCATTGGCCGGCGCAACTCCAGGCTTTCTAATGCCGCGGGTCGTGCCAAAGGCCATGTGATCAAGCAGCTTCATCTGCTTCTCACCATACTGGCGTACTTCATCGATGCGTGGCAGATCTTCAATCATGTTCCACACTCGCGCCTTGAGTTGTTGGGAAAAGTGTGGCGTGGCGCCCGACAACAACTTGTCTATGTCGTGAATAGTTGGTCTCTTGTCAGCCATTTTGCCTCCCTGAAATGCACCAAGCCTGGGCACTTTGTGGCCACACGCCCGGCCTAGCTGGCCGCTCGGTGGTAGAGCTTTGGATTTTAACACGTGTATGAGCGATAACATCAGTGCCGTGCAGGTTGCCAGCATTGAAAACCCCCCGCTTGCAGAGAAGAATGACGCTTCTGTAGTCATTGGTTCTAGCGCTGTAACCGCGCAGAGCACACGAAGAGAGGTCTTCGTGCAACCTTCAGCCCTCATTGAGAATCCTGAAGATTTTGTACTGGTAGACACTCGCCCCTCGCACATTTTTGAAGCAGGTCACGCATCTGGCGCCATCAACATGCCAGTCGACCAGATCAGATTTGATCGATCAGACCGCCAATCTCTTGCTCGAACCATGGCATTCATTCGTGCGCAGCTAAACGCAAGAAAGCTCATGCTTGGCGACCAAATAGTATTCGTTGATTCTCTGGACGGCTCTGCCGCATTGGCAGTCGTGCTTGCCGACCTTGCTGGCGCAACGAACGCAGTGATGCTCGATGGAGGCATCACCAACTGGATCCGCTCGCGTGGGCAAGTCGCTACGTCGACGCCTGCCAGCCCTGATGCCATTTCAGATTCGGACAGCACCCAGACATTTGTTGCACAGACTACAAACGTCGACTCACAGGACTCTCGCAATACACCACTGTTTGCTGGTTTTGAGGATCTGGTCGATGCTGCAAACAACGGCACGGCTACGCTGATTGACGCGCGATCGCAACTTGAGCACGAAGGCATCGTTGGTCCACCATGCTGCGGATCCAGGGGGCACATCCTTGGTTCCCTGCACCTTGAGTGGACAAGCCTGATCTCACCCACTGGTAGCTTCCACCCCGATGACCGGATCGCGCGAATGATGGACGAGCTTGCTGTTGCTCCATCCGACCAGATAATCGTCTACTGTCACACAAACGTACGCGCTGCTTTTGCGACACTCGTACTCAGGAACGCAGGGTTTGCAAACGTTCGCGCCGCACTTGGCGGTTGGCACGAGTGGTCAACTCGAGGCAATTCGTAGAACCGCCTGGAATACGAGTCCGGAGACGACCATCAACACAAACCAACCAACGATTAGCTGGGTTGGCGCACGACGCTTCACAAGATAAAGAAGTCGCGCAAGCGATGCCAGTACCGCTGCAGAACCAATAAGTGCGATGCCCCAGATCATCCGCCAGTCAGCTACTTACCAACCAAAGCGACGGTACCAGTTTTCTGCCCTGGTGTTGCATCACCGATTGCGAGCAACTCACCAGTGTTTGACACCATTGAGACGCTTCTAACGGACTTTGGGTACCTACGCTGCAGCAGACTCAGGAATCCCTGTACTGCTTTCTTTTTGATCGCTGGCTTGCCAGAAGTCCAGTTCTGCATCGATGTGTCATCGTTTATGCGAATGGTCAAGACGCTGGTGGTAACCGACTTCCGATAGTTGATGAGTTTCTTTCCCTGCATGGGCTTGACGCCAGTTGCGGCAGGCAGCAGAGTGGCATCCACCACAAATGCGAGCTGGTTCGACTTCCCCAGGTCAACAACCTTCTGCGCTGCCGACAACGCCTCAACGTTGTTTCCAGACGCATCTCCTTCGCTCACCATTGGCACGGAAGCCGCTCCATTGTTAGCACCATTGGCAGTGCCGCCTGCGTTAGCCCCGCCGTTCTGCCCAGGCGTCGCTCCGCCACCTGTAGCGCCTGTTTCCCCTGACGTGGCAGTCGTCGCTGCTCCCCCAGTTGACGATCCCGTTGTGCCCGATGCTCCGGTGGCACCCGTCGAACCCGTTGTACCAGTTGCTCCCGTCGTACCAGTCGAGCCCGTTGTACCAGTCGCGCCCGTCGTACCAGTAGCGCCAGTTGCACCAGTCGCACCCGTTGTTTCCGTAGCAGACGTGCTGGCGGGCGTAGTTGC
>CAYTTD010000051.1:0-8523 GCA_964440595.1 uncultured Gaiellales bacterium | reverse complement strand
AAACGCGAGGATTTCGTCCTTTGAGAAGAACCCGGCAAAGGGGATGACGCCGGCGAGCGCCAATGAGCCGAACAGAAATAGCCGGTAGGACTGCGGCATGTACTTCTTCAAACCACCCATCTTGCGAATGTCCTGCTCATCGTGCAGTGCGTGGATGATGATGCCGGCACCAAGGAAGAGCAGTGCCTTGAAGAACGCATGAGTCGTAAGGTGAAACATCGCCGCGCCATAAGCTCCAACTCCTGCCGCTGTAATCATGTAGCCAATCTGGGACATCGTCGAGTATGCGATCACACGTTTGATGTCGGTCTGCGAGAGCGCAATGAAACCAGCAATCACCAGGGTTCCTGCGCCGAGCAGCGCGATCAGTACCTGAATCTGGGAAGTCAGATCGTAGACAGGATGCATGCGGGCGATCAGGTAGACGCCGGCAGTAACCATGGTTGCGGCGTGGATCAACGCAGACACCGGAGTTGGTCCCTCCATCGCATCCGGCAGCCATGTGTGGAGCGGCAATTGGGCTGACTTTGCCAGAGCGCCCAATAGAAGAAGTCCACCAATCAGCGCTGCGCTACGTGAATCCTCTGTAACCGCCGTCGGCAACACATTGAAGACGGTCGGGTAGTCGATAGCCCCAACACGAACAAAGATCATGAACAGTGCCAGCATGATGCCAACGTCACCGATTGCATTGATTATGAACGCCTTCTTGGCAGCCGCAACTGCCGTAGTTCGATCATGCCAAAACCCGATCAGCAGATAGCTGGCCATACCCACCAAACCCCAACCGATCAACAGGAACACAAAGTTGCCCGCCATCACAAGCATCAACATCGAAAACGTAAAGATGTTCATGTAGGCAAAGAATCGCCTCTTCTGCGGATCCCCGTGCATGTAGCCGATCGAGTAGGCATGGATCAAAAAGCCGACGCCACTCACAACAAGCATCTCCAAAATTGACAGGGGATCGATCCACAGATCAAACCCGACCTTGAAAGATCCCGAAGAAAGCCATGTGTAGGGGGTCAGGAGCACACCGTGTTCACGGTCACCCCAGGTTGCCCAAGTAGTCACTGCACCAGCGAAGGATGCGAGCACGCTGAGCGAGCCAATAACCCCCGCAACACGGGTGGGCAATCGCATTCCCAACAACATGATTACAAGGGCCCCCGCAAGTGGAGCAAAAAGGGTTACATATGCCGCAGATGAAGCCTTCATCCTCTCAACTCCATCAACTCGTCTGTGTCCAGAGACTTCTTGAGGTTGCTTAGGGCAACAACAATGCCAAGGCCTATGACAACCTCTGAGGCTGCGATCGCCATCACAACGACACTGAACACGTGGCCGTCATGCGAACCATGCATCCTTGAAAACGCAATCAGGGTTAGGTTTGCGGCGTTCAGCATGATCTCTATCGAGAGCAGAACGATCAGGACGTTGCGCCTAAACACAACCCCTGCTGCGCCAATCGAAAAGAGCAGCGCACTGAGAATCAGATATGCCTCAACAGGTACCGTCATTCACCATCAACCCCTGCAAGAGTTTTTTCACTGCCTCCAGCTGCATGACCGTTGACATCTGAGCGTGGTGCCGTCGTCTCAGCCGCGGCGCCGCCAGCCCTGAGCCATCGCTTCTGCTGCTCGCTGGATCTGGTTTGCAACGCCTTGCGCAATCGAGTCTGGCGATGTCGCCCGGTCAATCCGAGTACAACTCCACCGGCCGCCGCGACGATCAGCACGAGGCTTGTTACTTCAAACTCCAAAGGCCATTTGGTCAAGAACTCAACTCCAACCTGTTGGACGCTGCCAAACGCGCTGCCAACATCTGCAGCCGCAGGGAATCTTGTATCAACTATGACCGCAACAAGGGTGAAGCACACAAGCGCTGCAAAAAGGGCGCCGAGTGATCGAGTCCATGCCATGCGAAGTTCGGAACCGGTGGCTAGCTCCCGCCTGTCGCCGAGGTATGCCATCACGAACAGGAACATGACCACAACAGCACCAGAGTAGACCAGCACCTGTGCCATGGCTACGTAAGGGGCGTGTAGAAGGATATAAAGGCCGCCAAGAGCAGTAAATGTTCCCAACAGCGACAACGCGCTCGTGAATGGATCCCTGGCAAGCACGACAGCAAAAGACGCGATCACTGCCGCCAGGGCGCATGCACCAAACACCACAACCTGAACCAGTTCTGCGGGTACATTAAAGAGCGTCATTCTTCACCGCCCGTGCCCGAGCCCTGCGCGGCCAATGCCTTCTCAATCCAGAGTGCCTTGTCTGTGTCAAGGCCATCGCCCTGCCTTGTTACAGCCTGACGATCAGCAGGCTGTGGTTCAAGCAGTGATTGCTTCGTGTAAATCATCGTGTCACGATGGTCGTCAGCGAGCTCCCAGTCATTCCCAAGGGTAATGGCGTCGAACGGGCAAGCGATCTCACAGTAGCCACAAAAGATGCAGCGGCTGAGATTGATCTCGTAAGTCTCCGCGTATCTCTCACCGGCTGAGACCCTGTTTTCAGGAGTGTTTTCAGCTGCCACGACTCTTATGCAGTCAGCCGGGCATGCGGCAGCGCAAAGTGAACAACCTACGCACTTCTCAAGCCCGTTAGGGTGTCGATGAAGCTGATGCCGCCCACGAAACCTGGGCATAACCGGGTGCTTAACCTCTGGGTATTGCTCAGTTATCGGCCGAGAAGCCAGAGCCTTCAACGTAGTTGTGAATCCCTTGAGCTTGCTCACTGGGTGATCTCCTTCTTGTCACAGCTCACGGCTTCTCCATTGCTCTGACACTGTCCCCAGTGCTGGGATACCAGCACCGCCGAGAAAATGAGCTGAACCGTTGCCGCCGGCAACAGAACCTTCCACCCGAACTGCATGAGGCGGTCATACCTGAGTCTTGGCACGGTGACGCGAATCCAAATGAACACGAACATAAGCACAGCCAGCTTCACGGCAAACCAGAGAACGCCCATCCCCCAGCCAATCGACTCAACACCAGGGCCTTGCCATCCCCCGAGAAAGAACGTGACACCAAGCGAACAGATCGTAATCATGTGGATGTACTCAGCGTTGGCAAAAAGCGCGTAACGCAGCGCCCCGTACTCGGTGTGAAAACCAGCTACAAGTTCCTGCTCAGCCTCTGCATGGTCGAAAGGTGCGCGATTTGCCTCAGCAAGCGCTGCGATAAAAAAGATCACAAAGCCGACGGGAGCCCACACTATGAACCATGGGCTCCATCCACCGATCTGCCACGACTGGCTGCCAGCGGCAATATCGACCATGCTGAGCGAGCCACTCATCATGACCACGGGCAGCACTGCCAGAGTAAGGCTTACCTCGTAGCTGATCAGCTGAGCACAAGCCCTGAGGGCGCCAAGAAGGCCGAACTTGGAGTTGCTTGACCAACCGCCCACGATTACTCCGTAGCCGGCAAGGCCGCTCATGGCAACCGCAAACATGACTCCTACCGATAGATCAGCAGCCATGAATGGCGAAGTCACCCAGCCAAAGATGGTCACGTCTTCGCTGCCGAACGGCACCACGCAGAATGCCGCAAGCGCAAAAAACAGTGTTGCGAGTGGCGCAAGCATGTGCAGGATGGGCGATACATTCGCAGGGTGGAAGTTCTCCTTGCGTATCAACTTCAGCAGGTCTGCTATCGGCTGCAGCAGGCCCATTGGGCCAACCCTGTTTGGTCCATACCGGTATTGAAATCTGCCAATAAGCCTGCGCTCGACCCACGTCATCATGGCGAAAAGCACCATCACGAGGTTCGCGATGATGAATGCTTTAAGGAGTAGCCTTCCGATCTCAAGGACGTCCATCTACATGACCTCCTACCGAAACCATCTTGTTGACCGCCTTCTCGGGACGAACGGCATGCACTCCAACACAACCGTTCGGCAAACCCGGGGTTCCAGAAAACATGCGAGCCCAGCCAGTCATTACCCTTCGGCTGATTGCAACGCTCGATGTAACTTCCACACCCCGTACGCTGTAAACAACCTTGTCACCGCGCTTGACTCCAAGCGTTTCGGCATCCTGGGCCGAAAACGTGATCCAGCTTTCATTGCGCAAGAACTCCATGCGCCGTGCGTGACGCACGTCCGCTGAGTCATAGAGGAAAGGCGTAATCAGGAGGTTAAGGTCGCCCAGAGAAGTGTCTACGGGAGCACTGGTATTTGGCAGCGGCTGTGCCAATCCACCAATGCCTACGACCCCCATCTCGCCGATATCCGAGTACGAGCTCATTGGGAAGGATTCGCTTGCCTGCCCCGCTGCATGACGAAACGCGCCAGCTGGGGTCTGAGGCGCCTCTACGTCCAGGCGCCTGGCGATCTCGCGGAGCCACTGATACTCGGTGGCAATGGGACTCACCGGAAGGACGGCCTGCGACAGGCGCTGGATTCGGCCCTCGAGGTTTACAAGCGAGCCCTCCTTCTCAGCGAAAAACGTCGCGGGAAGCACCACGTCTGCTGCAGAAGCGAGACCGCCCTCGTCGAACATGGAAACGGCAGCAACCCACTTTGCCGCTTTTACGGCGGGGCGCCACTCGTCGTCTCGCCAAAGGCGTTCCGCGTCAACGTTGAAGAAAATCAGTCCACCGTTGTGTGCTGCAATTTCACTTATGGTCACGGGCTCGATTCCCAGGGCGCTCAGACCGCGGGCATTCGCTGCATCAGGGATTGACAGAACTTTGGCGTGCAATGATTCTGCAAGTTTCTCCAGTCGCGGAGAATCAACGTCACCGTCACGAACAATGATCACCCTTGGCGCGGTATCGCTCTCGTCTTGACTGGCGCCGTTTGCGATCAAACGATCGATGTATTCATCTCTCTCATGTGGAAGAACAAAATCGCAAGCTGCTCCCGCTGCCTCAAGGCGACTACCACCAATGCCGGCAACTTTGACCTTTGCCCCGCGCTGTAAAGCGGTTCTTAGTCGAAGGTCGATTACCGGCGCAACCTCGGCGATGTCGGCATCCGTCAGTATCCACACGTAAGCGGCTGAGGCAACCTCGCTTATTCTCGCTGAAACATCAGCAGGTGGCGCAGCCGCCGAACCACCTTGAACCGCAACCACTCGACCACCTGTACACGAAGCAATTCGTTGCGAGATCCACGCCTCTTCTACGGTCTCACTTCCAGAAAGGACAAACAGCGGAGGATGGCTCCGCATGTTTTCTCCAAGCCACTCGAGGGCGCCTTCCATGCTAATTGAAATACGCGGTCTATTTCCTTGCGGTCGATCACGGTAGCGGTTTTCATACGGCGTTACGATGCGCGCGTCGTCATTCATTGAAGGCCACGAAAACCTGCCTCTATCGCAGAGCCAGCCATCGGCCACCTCGGGGTTTTCCCGCCCCTGAATTCTTAGCACCTTACCTTCGCGCACACTAACCTTGTTAGCGCAGCCAACTGGGCAAAGGCCACATGTGCTGGGGTGATCGGGCACTTCCCATGGTCTACCGTGAAATCTGTAGTCGGTTGACGTTAGTGCACCCACCGGGCAGAGCTCAATGATGTTTCCTGAAAACCGATCTGCGTAAGGTCGTCCCTCAAAAGTTGTGATGACTGTATTGGCACCCCTCTGCCGTGGCACAAGCTGTCGATCTCCCGCGAGCTCGTCTGAAAACCTTGTGCAGCGGTAACACAGGATGCAACGCTCACGGTCAAGTGCAATGAGCGGGCTCACCGGTATCGGCTTGTCGGCATTGCGCTTCAGTTCGGCGAAGCGCGACTCGCCATTGCCATACCTATAAGACTGATCCTGCAGTGGACACTCACCGCCCTTATCGCATACCGGGCAGTCAAGTGGATGGTTAGCAAGGAGGAACTCGAGTACGGCCTCCTGCGCCGTTCTCGCTGGCTTCGATGCCGTGGCAACAACCATGCCCTCGCGAACCTCTGTTGAACATGCTGTCTGCAGCTTAGGCATGCCCTCGATTTCCACGAGACACATTCGACATGCGCCAACTGCCGGTCCAATCCTGGGCTCATAACAGAAGACTGGTATCTCGATGCCGATCTCGGCGGCGGCCTCAACAAGGCCTGTGCCTGGCGCAACCTCAACATCGCGCCCGTCAATGACAAGCGTAACCGGCCGCTGTGTCTTGGCTCCATTCTCAGCCATGCAGCACCTCCTGTGCACGATCCGCGCCAAAAGCATCTACCCAGGTAACGGTTGGCCGCGAAACCAGACCGTGCTGAACGACAGCATTTGCTACAACTTCGAGCGGGCTGCCCGCAGCCGTACATCGCCCTGCCTTTACATGTTTCTCAAACTCATCACCGAATTTTTCAAGATAACTCAGAACCGGCATTGCCATCGCGTCGCCGAGCGGGCAAAGACAATTTCCAAGCACCCGCTCGCATATGTCTTTGAGCGTTCCTACGTCATCCATCGATGCATCGCCGGATTCGATTCTTGCGAGGATCTCGCACACCCATCTCGTGCCTTCGCGACACGGAGTGCACTTTCCACAAGACTCATGGCGGTAAAACTCAGCAACCCGTAAAGCCAGCTGCACCATGCAGGTTCGATCGTCGATTACAACCACAGAACCAGAACCAAGCATTGTGCCCGCAGCCGTCATTGAGTCATAGTCGAGGCAGGTGTCTATCTGATCACCCGTAAGAATTGGCATCGAACTGCCACCCGGAATAATTGCCTTTATCTTGCGACCCTCGGGAACTCCGCCTCCGTGGTCTTCAACCAGCGACCTCAACGGCGTGCCCAGATCAAGCTCGTAATTGCCGGGCCTGTTAACGTGACCAGACAACGAAAAGATCCTGCTGCCAGTGCCAGTTTTCTCAACTCCTATCGACGCATATTCACCGCCGCCCATCTCCAGGATTCTGGGGATTGTGGCAAGAGACTCAACGTTATTCAGAAGCGTTGGCGATTCGTAGAGCCCGCTGACTGCCGGAAATGGCGGTTTCACTGTGGGTTGGCCACGTCTACCATTCAAAGAGCTGAGCAGAGCCATCTCCTCGCCGCAGATGTAAGCACCTGCGCCTCTGTGAACAGTTAGGTCGACCCCCCATCCGCTGCCGCAGACGTTGTTGCCAATGTAGCCCTTTTCACGCGCCTGCTCAACTGCACGAACCAGTATCTCGTACGGCTCGAGGTACTCGCCGCGGATGTAAATAAATGCGTGCCGCGCCTCAATGGCACTCGCAGCTATAAGGCAGCCTTCGATCAGAAGGTGCGGCAGCCGCTCGATGATCTCCCGGTCCTTGAACGTGCATGGCTCTGACTCATCGCAGTTACACACCAGATACTTTGGCTTGGGCGAATCGACAGGAATGAATCCCATCTTCAACCCGGTGGGGAATCCTGCGCCGCCACGACCACGAATGCCAGAAGCCTTCACCTCATCGATCAGCTGAGATTTCTCCATCTTGAGGGCACGTTCGAGCTGTCTGTAACCACCAGCCTTTTCGTATGCCTCAATATCGTGCAGGTGGTCGGCGTCGCCAAGCATCTTCCAAAGAACCATGCTTCCCGCGCCCTGGGGCTTGTACTTCGGCATCGGAGTCATTCTGCGCCACCCGCCCCACGTGATCGATTGCCAACCCCTGGTCGAGCTGTCTCTCGCCTGTCTTCGACCTGCCAGCCGTCACCCGTTGCCGCAAGCTCCGTCAACAGGGGTTTAACCTGGGAGGTCTCGAACTTCTCGCGGAACCGGTGGTTCACCGCAACCGTAGGGGCGCCCCCACATCCTCCAAGACACTCTACGTGCCTGAGGGTGATCCGCCCATCAGCAGTCGTGCCTGGAGCATGGATGCTGAGCTGCCTCTCAAACTCCCTTAGAACTTCGCCGGCTCCATTCAACGCACAGGCAACGTTGGTACACACCTCAATCAGGTGGTTACCAACGGGCTCAAGGTGAAACATGTCGTAAAAGCTCGCCACCGACTGTGCAAATGCAGGGGTTGTCTCCAGCGCCGCCGCGACTTCCTCAAGAGCCTCAGGCGACAGCCAGCCGTACGCGTCCTGGGCAAGCCTCAGCGCCAGGATAATCGCTGAACGCCCATCCGGGTACCTCTCCACTACCGCGTTGAGTTCTTTAGCGAGAGATCTTGTATCTGGTTCACTCACCTGTCGACGTCTCCCATTACTGCATCAACTGAACCAATCGTCGCGATCAGGTCGGCCATGAGCTCTCCGCCCGTCATCGTTGACACCGATTGAAGGTTTACAAAACTTGGTCCGCGCCATTTGACCCGCCAAGGCTTTGTGCCGCCACTGCTAACGACGTAGACACCCAACTCGCCACGCGGTGATTCAACAGCTGAATAAACTTCTCCCGCGGGCACGTTAAACCCATGGGTCACATACTTGAAGTGGTTGATCAACGACTCCATTGAGGTGTGGAGCTCATCCCGTGGCGGCAGGGTTACTCGCCTATCATCAGCAAGAACCGGACCATCGGGCAGGCGATCGAGCACTTGGCGGCAGATCTTTACTGACTCATACATCTCGCGCATTCGCACCAGATATCGCGCATAGTTGTCGCCGGCC
>CAYTTD010000050.1:0-8586 GCA_964440595.1 uncultured Gaiellales bacterium | reverse complement strand
GGAACGCGCTACGGGCTCCAGGCTGGGGTTTTTGGCAGGGACATTGAGCGCACGCTCGCAGCTGCAAGAAGCCTTGACTTTGGCGGTGTCACAATCAATGAAGCCCCCACATGGAGAGCAGACCAAATGCCATATGGCGGCATAAAGGATTCGGGAAATACACGAGAGGGACCCGCATATGCCGTTCGCGACATGCAGGAGTCACGCCTGATCGTCATCGGCACCTGAACCACAGATTCGCTACTTTTCAGGCACGGATACGCTCTACGTAGATAGAATCAACCGATCAGGATTGTTGATCCTGAATTCAGATTCAACGCGAACCAGGGGCATACCAAGATGGGTACGACTACAGTTGACGAACAGACTGCGTCCAAAGAGCTTAGGACGCTACGTAATGTAGCCGCTCAGTTGAGCGATCTCAATTACGTAGGAGGGTTGCTCCACTGGGACGAAAAAGTGAAGATGCCCCGCAATGGAGGAGAGTCTCGAGCACGCCTCAAGGGCCTTATTGCCTCAATTCACCACGAAAAGAATATTTCTCCTGAGCTGGAAGCGGCCATCACTGCGGTTGAAGATTCAGACCCAGACAATATTGAAGCAAAGAGGATGCGACGCGATTTTGAGCTGAGCACAAAGCTCCCAACTGAGCACGTGAGGCACTTCACGGAAGTTGTTTCTCGCGCATCACAAGTGTGGGAGCGTTCGCGTGAAGACAACGACTTCGCCTCATTTGCGCCTTGGCTTGAGCAGGTGGTTGAGCTTTCGCGCAAGACAGCAGATTACTTCGGCTATGAAACCGAGGCCTACGATGCACTACATGATCTTTACGAAGAAGGGTCAAAGGCGGCAGAGCTCGAGCCCATGTTTGAGCAGCTGCGCGAAACTGCCAATCGACTTATCGCCCAGCAGCCAGAAGCTGATACCCACGTGCTGGAGCGAAGGTTTCCTGTAGACAAGCAGAAGGAGGTTGGACATCATTTTGCCGAGGTAATCGGCTTTGACTTCAAGAGCGGTCGTCTCGACGAGACCGTTCATCCTTTCTGCTGCCCAACAGGTCGGCACGACATTCGTCTAACTACGCGCTATGACGAACATTGGCTTCCTAACTCATTGTTCTCAACTTTGCATGAAGCAGGACACGGAATCTACGAGCAGCAAATTCATCTGGCAAACCTCCCAGATACGCTAAATGACGCACCTGGTCTTGGCATGCACGAAAGCCAGTCGAGGATGTATGAGAACGTCATCTGCCGCAGCAGGGAGTTCTGGCAGTCCCACTACACTTACCTTCAGCAGGAGTTCCCCAAGAGCCTCGACGATTGCGACGTTGACATTTTCTACAGGCAGATCAATGCGGTAAAACGCAGCCTGATACGCACCGAGGCGGATGAGCTGACCTACGATCTTCATCTTGGTGTTCGCTTTGAACTTGAGCGCGCCCTAATCAACGGTGATCTGAAAGTTTCCGAACTTCAGGAGGCATGGAATGCCGCCTATGAGAAGTGGGTTGGCATCAGGCCGCAGAATGACCGCGAAGGCGTGTTGCAAGACACCCACTGGGGCAGCGGGCTCTTTGGATACTTCCCAACCTACTCGCTTGGCAACGTCTATTCAGCGCAGTTCGTTGAGAAAGCAACGCAGGATCTAGGTGACTGGACGGGAATTCTCCTGAGCGGAGACATAACGCCAATCAGGCAGTGGTTCTACGACAACATCTACTGCCACGGCGCGCGTTATACCGGCCGCGAGCTTGTAGAGAAAGTGACGGGGCGCCCGGCTGATGCAGGTGCACTTGCCCGGTACCTTGAACGCAAGTTTGGCAGCACATCCAGTTAGTTCAGTTGTCGGCTGCAAGCTCCGCAAGAAATCTTGCAGAACATTCAATCCCTTTCCTGAACTGCGCCAGCGAGAACTTCTCGTTGGGAGAGTGCAACCTGTCGTCAGGCAACCCGTATCCCATCAACACGGTATCGATTCCAAATATTCGGTGAACCAGTTCAACCACGGGTATGCCGCCTCCAAGCCTGACCATCAAAGGCTCACGTCCCCACGTCTGAGAAATTGCCCTAAGCGCAGCCTGAACACCTGTGGAAGTTCGATCAACCACACATGCCTCGCCTCCGTGGAGATCCCGCACCTCAACTGATACACCGTCATCGGCAATGCGCTGTATGTATTCGGTAAGCAATTCCTTCATGCGGCCCGATTTCTGGTCAGGCACCAAACGCATGGACACCTTTGCGCCTGCCTTCGCAGGTATGACGGTCTTTGCTCCGGGACCGCTGTATCCACCATAGATTCCGTTTAATTCAAATGTTGGCCTGGTGCTTACGCGTTCGAGCGTCGAGTACCTGGTCTCTCCCCACTCTTTTTTTACCCCAGTTTCAGCAATTAATTCGTCGGCACCCCACGGCACTGACTTCATATCGGCGCGCTCGTCATCACCTAGTTCGATTACGTCATCATAGAAACCAGGTATCGCTACGGTTCCATCATCATTGCGACATAGAGCAATGATACGAGCGAGCTCTTCGGCAGGGTTACGAACAGCACCGCCATAGATGCCTGAGTGAAGATCGTGCGCTGGTCCGGTTACCTCGATTTCAAAGTACGCAAGCCCCCTCAATCCGGCAACGAGGGACGGAGTCGCCTCACCAACCATGTGAGTGTCACTGATCAGGCAGACATCGGCGGAAAACAACTCCCTGTGTCTTTCAAGCGAGTCGGTCAGGTTTACGCTTCCAGACTCCTCCTCGCCTTCGATGCAGAATTTGACGTTTACGGGAAGCGAGCCGTTGGCAGCCAACCAGGCTGCGACCGCTTCAAAGTTGGCTAGCATCTGCCCCTTGTCGTCTGAAGCACCGCGGGCATAGACGTTGCCGTCGATCTCGGTTGGCGTAAATGGAGGTGTCTGCCACTCATCAATCGGGTCTGGAGGCTGAACGTCGTAGTGGCCATAGATCAAAACCGTTGGTGCCGAATCGGCATTGAGCCAATCAGCGTAAACGATTGGATGACCTCCTGTTTCAATCAGGGTTACGTTCTCGAGCCCTGCCTCCTCGAACAGGCTAGCTAATTTACCTGCACAGTTACGGCACTGATCGGCATATGAAGGATCAGTTGAAACACTCTCAATTGAGAGGAGTTCGATCAGCCTCTGTTTCGCATCAGGCCATCTTTCTTCTATGACGTCAACTACCTCATCAATCGCCATCACGCTGCTCATTGCTACCGATCATCCTTCCTGTGCCAAAGAAAACTAACGGTGCTGAGTGCCTTTCCTATTGGCCCCCAATGTAGCGCACCTGCCTGTTTGGCCATGTTGGTTTCAACCTGCAGCTCGACATCATCCAGCTTTGATTTCCACTGGCCAGACTCCCTGGCAGCAAGAGCCTCACTTCCCTCATACCACGCTTCGATGCGCTGCAGCTCGCCATGATCAAGCCAGAGTCCGTGATCGAGACACACGTCAACAACTACGCCCGACTCATATGCATAGACCCGCCTGCTCATGTCGCCTCCGCATTGGGGGCACGAGTGAGCCTCACCAGCAAGTTCTTCTGCGCTGTGCGACTTCTCTGCAGCCAGTGCTTCCTGCTCGAGCTGCTCTGGTGCATCGTTCTCACGGCTTGCAAGTATCTCTCGCATCGCATTGCTTCCGACAAAAACGCCGTGCCCGGTTGGGCATTCGGCAACTTGAATCCCCTCGTAGGTACTGTCACTTAACTGGCTGGTACATATCACGCATTGCATAACGAAATGCCTACCCAACAAATCGAATCGGTGAACATTCCGGCATTGCCGGTTTGCCGTCTAGTTACGGACAAAGCGGCCACGCTTCACGTAACCGCACCAGAATTCGTAGATTCCTGTGTACCATTTGGTACAGGTTTTTCTCATGCGTACACTAAAAAAACGATATCCAACTATTGAGACGTCACTTTCAGCAAATACGTCCAACTCGCATCCACACCCCATTGAGTTTGGTGTGAGCAGAACGGATGTTCATGCCGAAGCACGCACCCATCTGGCGAACGAACGAACCTTTCTGGCATGGGTACGCACCTCGGTGTCACTTTTTGCTTTAGGCCTTGCCGTAGCTCTCTTCTATGACAAGCAGCGAGGCCTTACCGACTTCGAACTGATGCTCGCACTTGGTTTTTCATTGGGCGGCATCGCCATCATGCTATCCGGCTACAGGCGTTATCGAATCGTCCAGAATCGGATAAGGAGCGGCGCCGACTGTGGCCGAGTTTCAAGAACTGTAGGCATTGCATCGATCGCAGTAGTCAGCACGGGGCTACTCGTAGCAGTATTCGTCATGGTGCTGGCTCTCTCCTGAATGTTGATACCATTCGAAAGATCATGAATCATGATCGCCAACTCGTCATCGGCACCGAGTTCTTGCGAGTTGCAGAAAACGGATGCATTCGAGAACAACCCGATGCGGGTGAGGGTTGGACCAATGCAGACTCGCGCGCACTGTCGCACTTTGAAATCAAGGTAAATGGACATCTACCTGACGCCCTGAACTGGACCATCAGCAACCACTCGCTGACGGGAATTGGATACATTGTTACGCCAAATGAAGCGCAGAAAAAACCGCGGATCAGCGTTGAATGGACTCTTGTTGACAACGCTGTCGCCGTCAAAGTTGAAGTAAGAGCTGAGACCGGCACCGAACCAATAGTGCTGGATGTTGTGGCATCCAACGACCACCTGAGTCTGTTTGCACTCAAGGATCACGTCTTTGGCCGGAGCCGATACATAGACTACGAGCAACATGCGATTGCTGGCGGTGAGCCTGTCAGGCCCTGTCTGATTCACGTTACCCCCACACCAAACTCACCGCCCGAGGCGCAGGTGATCGGAAGTGAGGCATGGCAGGGCCGCTGGTCATTTCAGGGATCCGGAAAACTTGAGGCAGTCTTCGAAGTTACGACACCTGGCAAACCGGATGGTGAATTCGCAGGACTATCATTCAACGAATTGGTTGAGAGACGCAAAGACAGTCAGACTGCAATTCGAAAATCCATGGCGAAAATGACGTCGGGCCCGCCGAATATCGTCAACTCGTTTGAAACCGCAATTGAAGACCTTGTCTCTCTTTCGATACCAACCGCAAACGGATTGATTCCAGCCGCCGGAGCACCGTGGTTCCTCGCGCCTTTCGGCCGTGACATGCTCATTACAGCCATTCAAGCTGCGCCATTTGCACCTCGGTACCTTGCATCAGTTCTACACTGGCTCGCAGGGCGGCAGGCAATCGAAACCAACGACGCCATCGATGCGGAGCCAGGCAAGATTCTCCATGAGGTGAGAGGTCAGGGGGGCACAGCCGCCTGGCATGAGATTTATTTCGGTAGCGTCGATTCAACTCCGCTTTGGCTGCTTGCGCTCGAGGAACAATGCAAGTGGAGCGGCAGTACCGACCTTGCAAACCAATTGGCCGTCGAAGCTCAACGCGCCGCAGAGTGGCTTCTCAACCAGGAGGAAGCGCACGGTCTGGTTTCCTACCAACGCAAGGCAACGAAAGGTCTGGACAATCAGAGCTGGAAGGATTCATTTGACTCGCAGCGAACCAGCAAAGGTGAGTTTGTAGCACCTCCAATCGCACCTCTTGAGGTGCAGGGCTATGCCGTGCGAGCGCTGCGCTTTGCCAGCGAGATCGCTGAACAAGTCTGGCACGATCAAAACATGGCGCACCGAACACTCCTTGCGGCAGATCGACTGGAAACGGCGATAACTGAGAATTTCTGGATTACTGATGCAGCGATTCAAGAAGATGATCCGAGACACGGAGGTTGGTTTGCGCAGGCAGTTGGGGGCACCCCCCGACAACCAGCAGACTCCCTGTGCTCGAATATCGGGCACCTGATGTGGAGCCAGATTGAGATCCCGAAAGAAATGCGCGATGCCATTGCTGAACAGCTGATGCATCCTTCACTAAATTCAGGGTGGGGAGTGCGCACAATGAGTTCACTTGATGCGGGGTGGGATCCGCTCAGCTACCACTGCGGAACTGTTTGGCCACACGACACGTCATTGTGCATTGCCGGGCTTGCACGTTCTGGCTACCATAGTGAAGCAGAAGCGCTGTCGCATCAACTATTGCGGGCGGCAGGCCCGGACGGAGGGCGCCTTCCGGAAGTCCTCTCAGGCAGGGCTCGCGGAGATGCGACTCAAATACCTGACCCCTACCCCACCACGTGCTCGCCTCAAGCGTGGGCTGCAGGAGCGGTGTTACTTGTCATCTCTTCTGTTCTTGGGCTCGATGTTGACGCCTCAACATGCTCGCTGGTTACCAGCAACGGTACACCGCCAGCATGGCTCGATGGCACCGTGATCGATGGCGTCCAGGCCTGCGGGAAACACTGGTCAGTCAGGGTCGATTCCGATCAAGTCAGGTGCTTTCCCACGTCTGGGCAACCATCGCGGCAAATCGCTCTCTCTTCTGAGCATCAGTAACCCAACCAGAGTCCGAGTTGGCGGCCTGCTGACATATTTGTCCTACATAGGCGGCGATACCTCCACTGGCAATCGCTTCACTGACTGAGGCAATGCTGCCACCAATCGTCGAGATCATGGTGCCGTGAGGGTTTGTTCGCTCAGTTGCAAATGTCGTTCGCGTGGTTAACGTGTCGCCCGGCACCAGCTCAGTATTCGATGTCGACCAATCCGGTGCCGTGGTGCCGCCATCCTCGGGATGCTCTGGATCCCCTGGCGCCGAGTACGTAATCTTTGCATCCGTAATTGGCTTGTCTGTGTTTGGATCATCAGCAGTGCGGTACTCCGGATTGCTGAACTCAACGCTACCTTCGTGATCCGCAGGAAAGCCGTATCCTGTCTCGGTCCAGTACGACACGTCTGTAATGTGCTCAGCATGGTTGAGCAATTCGTCTTCGTACACAACCTTTCCACCGTCATCAAGATCGCGTACACGAAGCGTCCACTCCTGATACTGCGTGTCTTCCTCAAGCGTACCGGTCTGAGAATCAGGACCAAGCACCTGGTACTCGCCGGCGGGAACCGTAACGGTGTCACCTTTTTCGATCGTAATCTCGTATCGATGACCGTCGACCCAGTCAACTGGTTTCACGTGATTTATACCCTGCGGATTGATTACGCGTTCGATCGTGCCATCGGGATCTGCTTCTGCGCCAGCATAGTCATCGTCGCTGTTGGGTAATCCGCCCCAGTTGACAGCCCGCTCACCGTCACTTCCCTGCAACGGCCCACCATGCGCCCAGGTTTCGTCGTCAAACCGTACCTGTAGCGCCGTGAAGAGAAGACCATCCGCCCCCTGCATGTCTTCCGATGTTACTTCAACCGATACCCGATCAATCTGGCCTTTGTCCTGCTCGGGTAACTGGGGCTTTACATGTGAGCTTCCGGGCGACAGGTTTGAGATGTCACCGTTGGTCTTGGTCGGCCTGGATTTGGTCTTGCCACCTTTTTCAACAAGCTCACCACCAGGCACTAACCGCACCTTGGCAGCATCGACCAATCCCCCAATTAGACTCACCTGACGTGCTCCTTATTCCCCTACCATCCACAATCCATAGTGGCATCAAACGGAGATTTCGGCAATACGGGTCGGAAATTGCGCTGAATCGAGGTAATCGCACTCCTCGAACAAAGGGGTGGTTTCAAGTAAACACAATTGCTCCGAACCGGACTTTTGATCAGATACGAGATAAAACTGCGGCTAGGACGAAGAAAATTGCGACTGCGGTTCCACGGAAGGCCACACGAGCGACTGCCAAGCGATCGATAACCACGCACTTGTTGCGATCACGGGTTGAAACCGCCAGTTTTTACCAGTCGATGTCCATGACGTCTGGCGGGTTGAATGTTGCGTCATTGATGCCACTTGCGTTTGAGAAGTCAGCGCCTTCGGTCAAGGCATTAATGAAGTCAGCTTCCTCCATCGAGGCATACGTGAAAGATGCGCCCCGAACATCCGCGTCACGCAGATTTGCACTCCCCAGAGATGCTGAGTGCAGGTCAGCTTCCTGAAGATTGGTACCGGTGAAGTTGGAACCGATTAGCGTGGCGCCGGCCAGGTTTGCGTGGTTCAGGTTGGCGCCCTCGAGCTGGGCATAGTTCATGCTGCTGCCCCACAGGTTCGCGTGAGCGATCGTTGCATGGTTGAGCTGCGCCTGGTCAAGCTGAGCATGAGCGACGTTGGCAAGACTCAGGCAGGCTCCGCTGAGGAGGGCCCCACGAAGATTGGCGCCAACCAGGTGCGCGTGGCGAAGGTTTGCCATGTGCAGGTAGGCCTCTTCAAGGTTTGCTCCGCCCAGATTGGCCCAGGATAGATCTGCGTTCTCGAGGTGAGCGCCGACAAGGGATGTCTCTGCAAGTCGTGTAGCACTCAGATCACTACCCTCAAGAATAGCGCCGTCAAGGATCGCACCACCAAGATCGCTTCCGTGGAGGTCCGCACCGCGGAGGTTGGCATTTTTCAGATCCGCCGGACCAATTCGAACGTTTCTGAGTTCCATACCAGCAAGATCAACTTCTGCGTCCGCATTTTCCTCCCGCCATGGATTGAACGCATCGGCGCCTTTTTGCAGCATT
>CAYTTD010000049.1:0-8644 GCA_964440595.1 uncultured Gaiellales bacterium | reverse complement strand
CGGTGGCTGGCAATGCAGTGGAAATGGAGGAATCAGGAAGATGATCACCTGGTCTAAGCAAAGAATCGTCAAGAGAGCGTCCTTTGGTGTACTGCTCTTCACAATGATTGCGCTGGTAGTTGGAGTCACGTCAGCAGGCGCGATGACCCTGGTCAAACCAGCCAACGGGGCTCAGCTCGAGTGGTACGAGCTGAATCCAGCCGTTTCCCTGGACTCAGCAAGCGACGAGCAACTCAAATGGGTTCTGATCGGAATCGACCCCGAGATGAAGAAAACGGTGCGATACTGCCGGCAATTCGGATACACAATTATCGACTCGTTCATGCACACCGGTTGTAATGCATGGGCAATTGGAGTTGATATCTATGGCATTGACTCCTTGAGGGGGTTGAACGCGGGAACGTACTACTGGCAGGTCGTTTACCTGGACAAGGACGGGCAGCAAAAAACCAGTGAAATAAGGTCCTTCACCATAAAGGCAGCACCCGAGATTGGCGATGTCGGCACGATAAGTGACCAGATATTTGGCTCTGCCGTTAGTGATGGTACCGAGCTAAACCTCGGCAAGGCAGCATTTGTGAACAGTGGAGTAAAGGTGCACTCCATCAGGTCAGCGCGCATCAAACGCCACACGATCAGTATCGGAGTCAGCTTTGAGGGTGAGATCGATGCATCGAGAAGTTACATACGTATCAAGAGCAAGGCAGGAACCAGGTATATCCCTGTAACTCTGAAAAAGACGGATGGTGGTACCAGCGTCGAAGGTGTATGGAAACAGAAGAAGCAGGAGACACGCCTTAGGCCGGGTAAATTTACGTATCAGGCACTTCTGAAATCTACTAAGAACGATGCATTCGTGAAGAGTGAGGTCCGGGTGATTCTGCTCAAGAAGGGTAGTTCAGGTAAGCCAGGAAAACCAAAAACAGTACCCGTAAAGCCGTTTTGACAGGCCTGAAGTTTGGCCGTTTGGGTGGTTTGCTTTATCACTTTGCAGGTCATAACGCATGAGCTATGACGACTATGACCAGATCAAAGAGAATTCCACACAGATACGGAACCACTGACAGATTCACCGTCGGTGTCGAAGAGGAATTTCAAATAGTTGATCCGTCATCGGGCGAGTTGGTACCTAGGTCAGCTGAGATGCTTGAGCACCTTGACGGTTTGGACACACCGATCGCCCTGAATGTCAAACCTGAGCTGATGCAGGCATCAATTGAAGTAGCCACACCGGTTTGCCGAAACATCGCTGAGGCTACTCAGAACCTCGTTGATTTGCGGGCACTGCTGAATGATGCAGCCACAAATGTTGGGGCACGGATAATCTCTGCGGGGACCCATCCGATCTCCCGTTATGAAAATCAGCAGGTTACCGAGAAAGAGCGTTACCTTAATATCATTGAAAACCTGCAATGGATCGCTCAGAGAGAGTTGATATTTGGGCTGCATGTGCACGTTGGTGTGTCTTCGCCTGAGGAGGCAATTTTCATCCACGATCACATTCGGCAGTATTTGCCGCACCTGCTTGCGATGTCGGTCAATTCTCCTTTCTGGCAGGGGATGAAAACCGGTTTGGCTTCGAGTCGCTGCAAGGTATTTGATGCATTTCCCCGGTCAGGTGTGCCGGAGGCATTTGGAACGTGGGAAAACTATGAGCACCTGATATCAAGAGCTGTTCAAGCGGGCGCAATGGATGATTACACCTATGTTTGGTGGGATGTTCGACCTCACCCCAGATTTGGTACCGTCGAGATACGCATCTGTGATGCACAGACCACTGTCGAGGAATCAGCAGCGTTGGCTGCTGTCATTCAGTCTCTTTGCGCGTGGCTGGGTGACAGATTTGACAACGGGATAACTCCCGTTGACGTTCCCGCTTTTCTCATAAGTGAGAACCGTTGGTCAGCTGCCCGGTATGGAACCACTGGCGAGTTCATCAATTTCGCAGAAGATTCAATGGTGGCAACAAGTGTTGCTCTGCATGAGTTGCTTGACTTGGTAGAACCATACTCTCACCGTCTTGGATGTAGTGATCAGTTGGCTCGCGCCAGAAGCATGGCCGATGGACTAACCGGTGCGCGCCAACAGTTGGATGTCTACGAAGCAAGTGGCAACCGCTCGGTTGATGTTGTCGATGACCTGATCGCTCGTACCACACTTGCCTAGAGCCAGCCTTCTGTCACCTGGTTTTTCAATGCCCTGATAAGGGTACTTTTACGGGATAATGCATCCAACCCCACCGAGATGGCGATATCCACTGTTTTTGCTTGTATTGCTTGTGCTTGCGGTTGTTGCTGTGATCGGCGGTGTGACACTCGACGGAGACAAGCCCGGACCAGATAATCCGGAAGGCACCGTGAGCCTCGTATTTGTAGCGTCGGATCGTCAATCTGGCTCGAAAGGTTCCAAATCTGACTCGGTCACCACTGATTTTCTTGTGAATCTTGGTGCTGGATCCAACCGGGGCGTGGACCAGCGATCGGCAATAGGGCACGCTCTTCCCGCTGGGCGCATCACCGAAAGTCTTCCTGGAGGCTGGTTTGAGATTCGAGCCAATAGGGGTGAGTCGGCACAGACATTGCAGTCTGCATTGGCGAACAGTGGCATGGTCGACGCGTACGTCGAAAAGGTTGTGGCCAGGGTTCCGTCCGGCTGGCCAGGCGATGCACAGGATTTCAATCTTGAGTGGGCTCTTGAACAGGAGTCAGACATTGACCTTGATGCTTTGGACGCATGGGGCGTAACAACAGGTAGCGACGAGGTCATTGTTGCGGTGATTGATTCCGGTGTTGATCCGGGGCACCCTGATCTGGCTGGCAGGGTTCTTCCCGGCGCTGATTTCACCGGTTCAGATAATGGTGTTACCGATGATCAATCAGGGCATGGCACAAAGATAGCTTCATTAATCGCTGGTACTGGCACAAGTCGCATTGCAGGTATAGCGCCTGGAGTCAAGATCCTCCCGGCCAAGGTTTACATTGGTCGCAAAGGAACAGGTTTTACCATGGCGGGGTACCTCAAAGCGATTGATTGGGCGGTGGCGAACGGCGCAGACGTCATCAACATTTCCATGGGTTGTGCGGGAGGCCATGGGTGTTATAGCGAGGCAGAGAGATCTGCTTTGCAGAGAGCTCGTGACGCTGGTGTCGTCGTAGTTGCCAGCGCTGGGAATTCAGGTAACGATAATGATGTGATGCCCAACTATCCGGCGGGCTACGATCTTGACAATATCGTGGCTGTCGCCGCAGCTGATCGAGATGCCTCGCTTTGGCAACAGTCATCTTTCGGAGCCACGTCAGTCGATATTGCTGCGCCTGGCACAGGCATTATCGGAGCAGCTCCCCAAGGCGGTGTAACTCAGGCAACGAGTGGCACTTCATGGGCAACCGCCTGGGTGTCTGGAAGTGTGGCACTTTTCAAAGCGGCAAACCCGACTTCGTCTTATCAGGATTCGATAGCTTCTTTGGAGGCGACCGCTGAACAGCACGCACGTCTGAGCGGCGTTACCCGTACCGCAAAAATGGTGAATACGGGAGCATTAATGGCAAGCAGAGTCCCTTCAAATGGTGCCAATACGTCGACTCTTCATATTGCACCAGCTGAGGGGCGCAGGTTCACCGGAATGCCTGAGCTCGTGTGGCGACTGCCCTATGGCAGTACAGCGCAGGCGGTTGATGTTCACCACTCCGATGCAAAAGTGAATTGGAAGACCGTTGATTCCGCTGATGCGACGAGATGGTCTCCCGACAACAGTGTTTTTTGGAAGTATGGTCGCTACTACTGGAACGTGCGTGTGGTGGACGCTGGCAAAACGATTGAGGCAGGGAATCGTAGCTTCGTGGTGGACGCCAATCACCCTAGCGTTGAGTTGATGTCTTTGAAAATCAAGGGAAAGAAAGGCACAGCGGCCATTCGCTTCCGTAGCAATGTTCCGTCTGTTTTCATTTCGGCGTCATGTATTTCTACAACAACGGCTGACAAGCCCGTTGCCGAAGCAATCTCGGCAAGAGCAACATCCAACCGTCGTTCTTCATGCTCAAGCAAGCGTGTACGGGTTAGCAGTCATTCGAAAAAGGCAGGGCTTGGAAACTTACGTTTGCCTTTGACCTTCAGTCGTGCGCAGAATGTCGGTGACAAGGTCTCGTTGACCGTGACCATCAAGGGCGGCGGTTTGAAACGAAAGTTCAGAACCGTTGGGCATTTGCAGAAAAGGGTGTGAAGAAAGAGTTGAATCATGGCAGAGCGGACGACCTGAAGCTGGCGCAACGTCTCATAGCTCACGACACCTCAAACGATGAAGGCATCAAGAAGTGCATGGACCACACCGTAGGGTGGTTGGAGGCGCGAGGAATTCAATGCCGAGAGGTATCAGTTGATTCCTTGCCAGTGATCGACGCCGTGGTGGGTGAAGGGCCAATCACAATAGTTTTGCATGCCCACATCGATGTAGTGCCAGGCAGTGAATCTCAATTCATGCCGTACATAGAAGGAGATCGACTATGGGGGAGAGGTGCCTACGACATGAAGGGCGCCATGGCTGTCATGTGCGCAGTAATGGCGGATCTCGTTGACCGACCAGAGCCTCTTCCGATACGTGTGCGTCTGGTTGTTGTGCCTGACGAGGAAAGTGATGAAGAGAAGGAGATATACGGTACCCAGGTCGCGGTTGAATCAGGGATGACTGGAAACTTCGTAATTTGTGGCGAGCCAACAGACCTCCATATTGGTGTTCAGGCTAAGGGGGTGCTAGACATCCTTGTGAATGTCGCCGGCCGTAGTGCGCACAGCGCAACTCCGTGGCTCGGGGTTAACGCAATCCTCCAGGCAATGGACGTTTTTGAGCTTTTGTGTCAGCTTCCTTTTGCTCGAGAGAGCTCGATGTTTTTTGAGCGGCCGTCGATCAACCTCGCTCGGATAGAGGGAGGAGACCGTTTAAATCGCGTTCCTGAGAGTTGCCGGCTTCACGTAGACATTCGTTTCTTGCCTGAGCAGCCTCTGGAAAGAATTCGTGATGAACTACATAGCTTGCCGGGTTGTACGGTGCACGAAACCATGTGGCGCCCTCCAGCTCTGGTGGACGTAACAAATCCGTATGTGAATCTCCTGCAGGGAGCAGTTGTCAACAATACCGAGGTAGACGCAAAGCTGGTTGGACGAGACGGTACAAATGACGGCGTTCACTTCTTGAAGCGGGGCATACCGAGCGTGGAGTTCGGGCCTGTTGGATCCGGTCACCATGGACCGGAGGAGTGGGTATCGGTCAAATCGCTGGAGGACTACCGTAAATCGCTTCTGGCGTTTATCGAACGTGTTGCTGAGGTGGCTGAGCAAGGCGACATTTCAGAGGTATTGGGGTCTCCGGAGCCGAAGTCGCTGTTATAGTTGCGCGAATCAAGCGCTAATGACTCCACTGCCCCCGACACGTGAACGCCCGATAACAATGTTTCATCCGTCTGCGATGGTGGATGGTGGTGCCGGTTTTTCTTCAGGTAAGCCACCAAGGTCAAAAGCGCGCAGAATATTCAGGATATTCCTCTGGATATTTACGGTTGGGATGGCAGTTGGGATTGGTGCGTTGGCATCGACTGCATTCATTGCGAAACGTGAGATTGATCGTCTCCTGACACCTAAGTCGGCTGAGGTCAGGGCAGCGCAAAAACAGCTGGAGCCTCCATTGCCCGGTAAGCCGGCAAACATACTTGTCCTGGGAAGTGATTACCGTACGGGATCAGCTACCGAAGATCGCCGAAGCGACACTTTGATGGTTGTGCGACTTGATCCAGATGCGGGCACGATTAGTTTGTTGTCTTTTCCTCGAGATCTATATGTTCCGATCCCAGGTCATGGCAATGCCAAGATCAATGATGCATATAGCCTCGGTGGGCCCAAGTTGAGCGTACAGACAGTCAAAGAGCTGACAGGAATCGACATCAACTACATCGTAAATGTTGATTTCAAAGGGTTCAGAGGCATAGTGGATACCCTGGGTGGCGTTTACGTTGACGTAGATCGAAAGTACTTCAACGACAACTCCGGCGGTGAAAATTATGCCGCAATTGACATCGAATCCGGTTACCAACTTTTGAGGGGGCGTGATGCTCTTGCATTTGCCAGGTTCCGTCATACCGACAGTGACTTTCATCGCATCGCGCGTCAACAAATGATGTTGACGGAGTTGAAGAAGCAGGTGGGTGGCTCTGATGTAGTGCGAAACCTTCCTGGTCTGCTCAGGGTTCTGTACGACAATACTGACATGGCAGCTGGCGGTGGTGGAAAGATCAGCTCTCGTACTGCAATCGACTATTTGCGGCTTGGCTTGAAACTCAACAGCAGGTCGGTTTACCAGATCGAGGTTGAAGGAGAGATTGGCACGGCAGGCGAAGCAAGTATCGTTGTTGCAGATGAGGCCCGAATCAAAGAGGCAGTCGATGCGTTCGTTCATCCTGATCCAGATGCCCAGGAGGCAAGCATCAGCAACATTACGGGTGAACGGGTCAAGAATAAAGGGCGCACAGGCATACCACCACGACAGGTAACGGTTGAGGTGCGCAACGGCAACACAGTCGAAGGAGCCGCAGGGCAGGTTGCATACGAGTTGAGAACACTCAAATACCCGGTCACGTTGCAGGAAGGTGAAGCAGGGAACGCTGACAGATCGGACTACGAAAAAACTACGATCTACTACAAGGTGCCAGCAGACAAACCCGCCGCCGTACAAGTGTCCAAAAACTTCGAAATGGCTGAGGTCGAAGTGGCGCCAGCCGCGCTTTCCCTGACGACGCGCGTCCTGGTAGTTGTTGGCGCTGATGGTGGCGAAGTGAGGAGTGGCGAAGATACTGCAGATCTCAATCGTGTTCCAGAAAAGGCACCGCCTAAGGTAGCCGTTGATCCCGAATACGGCCTGGATGATTTCCAGGCGATAAAGGGCCAAATACCGTTTCCTTTGCTTTACCCGACGGTGCGAGAATTGAATTCAACCTACGACGAAGTGCGCGCATACAAGGTGCCAAAGGGAAAAACAGTGTACGACGCTTACCGCATGGTGGCCAAGACTGGTGGCATGGACTATTGGGGACTACAGGGGACCAACTGGCCGGATCCTCCAATCATCGAGGATCCAGCGCGAGAAGTTACTCGCAAAGGCAGAACGTACATGTTGTACTTCAACGGCACTCGGCTCCACATGGTTGCGTGGAGGCAGGGTGGTGCCGTCTACTGGGTTTCCAACTCCGTTTTGAATAAACTTTCTAACGAGACAATGATGGCAATCGCTGAAGGTGTACGGCGGGTACCCAACTGAGAGGAAGATCATGACTCCAACTGACAGACCGGTAATTGGCGTAATCGGTGTGGGCTACGTCGGGCTAGTAACAGCTGTCTGTTTTGCGGAGCTCGGCCATAGCGTTGTTTGTAGGGACATAGATCCTGAAAAAGTTGAGAACCTAAAAAATGGAGTAATACCGATCTACGAGCCTGGTCTCTCTGATCTGGTGGCAAAGAACCGCTCCAGGCTCACGTTTACTACAGACATGCAGGAGGCCGTTACGAAGGCGGATCTGCTGTTTATATCTGTTCCAACACCTTCCACTTATTCTGGTGACGCCGACCTCAGCTATGTTGAGGGCGTTATAGACGAGGTATCTCGTACAGACGCGAATGAACGCGGACTTGTGTTGGTGATGAAGAGTACGGTGCCAGTTGGCACAGGTCGTCGCATGATAGAGATCCTTCGCTCTCGCGGTCTTGACAATGTTGGCTATGTTTCCAATCCTGAGTTCCTTCAGGAGGGATGCGCGATACAGGGCTTTATGCATCCGGACAGAGTCGTTGTCGGAGGCGACGACGAGAGAAGTGTTGAGTTGGTCGCAGCTGTACACAGACCGCTTGAGTGCACTGTGATCCGCACGAACGTGTCAACTGCAGAGATGATCAAGTATGCATCAAACGCTTTTCTTGCGACCAAGATCAGCTTCATAAATGAGATTGCCAACGTTTGTGAAGAGACAGGTGCGGACGTAACACAAGTTGCCGAGGGAATGGGGCTTGACCGTCGGATTGGCAGCCACTTCCTGCATGCCGGCATAGGCTATGGCGGATCGTGCTTCCCTAAAGACGTCGCCGCACTAAAACAACTGGCTGGAAATTCGGGCTACCACTTCCAGCTGCTTAACGCGGTTATTGAAGTCAACGAGCTTCAGAAGCGCCGCCTTATTGGAAAGCTGATCAAGAATCTTGGCTCACTCAGGGGGAAGACAGTGACGCTTCTCGGCTTGGCGTTCAAGCCAGGTACAGATGACATGCGCGAGGCAGTCAGCTTGGTATTGAGTTCCAGACTTTTATCCGAGGGGGCAGAAGTCCGTGGATATGACCCGGTAGCTGGAGATCGCGCTCGGGAGGTGCTTGGTGGCGTTGATGTCTACGATGACGTAATGGAATCTGTGCGAGGTGCTGATGCTGTTGTGATCGTTACAGAGTGGCCGCAGTTTATGGAGCTCCATCTTCCTGACCTCGCAAAGGTGATGAAAAATCCATTGCTGATCGACGGCCGAAACATGTTGTCACCTGCTGCTGCCACCGAAGCAGGATTTGTATATGAAGGAATCGGTCGAGGCGTAGAGCACAGAAGTGTTGCTGTCGCGTTTGA
>CAYTTD010000048.1:5680-8721 GCA_964440595.1 uncultured Gaiellales bacterium | reverse complement strand
CATCTAAGAGAACATTACCCACCGAATCACGCACCTGCTTGGCTGACTCAACATCACCTCCTTCGAGCGACCACTCATGTGCACACATGGGGCACACAAGCAGAGGCGGCATCTCGTAGGTCAGATCACTTGAACATTCAGGGCATGCGGGCAATTGATTAGTCATACTCCGATTCTATTCCCTTTGGCCACTGTTCACTAATGGGCATGTGATGCAGGGCGAACCACAGAGCGGCCGATCTGAATCAGCTGTCTTGAACGATCGGGCACGACCTGAAGCGTGGCATGATCAATTCTGAACTCTCTCCTGAGAATGCTGTGCAGTGCCTCAACCACATTATCAATGGCGCAGCTCGGATCAACAAGCACGTGGGCAGTCATAGCGTGACGATTGTTGGCTATCGTCCAGACGTGCAGATCGTGTACCTCAACTACGTCTGGCTGCTGAAGCAATCTGCTGGCAACCGCAACCGTATCAACCTCGTCTGGCGCGCCATCAAGTAGTTGGTGCAGACACTGCTTCAACAATCCCCATGTGCCCAGTATTGAAAGTCCTGCTACCAGGTAGCTGGCAAATGAGTCGACACTATTGACGCCCGTGAACATAACTATGGCGCCAGCGACCAAAACACCGACCGAACTGACAGCATCCATCAACGAGTGCGCCAGGGCCGCGCGAACGTTCACGTTGTGCCTATCGGCACGAGTCAGCCACCAGGATGCAACACCATTCGCAACCAGGCCACCAAATGCGATTACCATAACGCCGCCGCCGACAACCTCGACCGGATGAATCAGACGCATTGTTGCTTCATAGATTATCCAGACGCTTGCCCCGATGAGAGTGCACGCGTTGACGAATGCGGCAAGTGGCTCAACACGACCAAACCCGTAAGTTCGATTCTGAGTTGCCGCTCGAGTTGCAAGATTTGCCGCAACCAGTGCAAGCGCAAGCGCGCCAACATCCGTAAGCATGTGCGCAGCGTCCGACAATAGGGCGATGCTCGAAAACACGATGCCACCGACAATTTCTGCAATCAAAAAGGCAATGTTGATGTACAGCGCATAGGCAAGATACTTGCGATTGCTCGGATCCGCAGCAACATGTGAAAAATCATGGTGATGGTGAAGGATTCCACCAAGACCATGGTCGTGGTCACAACCATGATGATCATGATGATGATCGTGGTGAACATGATGATGATCGTGCACATCACCATGTTGATGCGAATGGTCATGCTTATGAGCGTGAACATGATCCTGGCCATGATCGTGTGAATGGCCGTGAACATGAACGCTGCCCTGACCATGTTCACAACCACTTCTCGAATGATGATGTTGATGACGGGCATGATCGCGCTCGCGAACGTCTCCGCGACGATCGCGCTCGTGATGTTGATGGTGTTCAAGAATATGGCCGTGATCAGAACCAAGCGCAGGTTTATTCACATTGGTAGCGCAGATATTCCCGAGAAGACTTCTGGGCGCCAATGTCTCACCGTTTTCGGGCACCAAAAATCTGGGCAGACGATGCTGCCCGCTGCAATCGCGGTGAGCTGAATCCTGATTTTGCAACTTGCCGTTTTATCGACATGAATTATTGGATTCGATCCATAAATTTGTTGAGCCACTGACAACATGCACCGCACGTGAGCACGCCATTAAAAAAGAATCTCACCGAGAACCCAAAAAATTGACAAACCTAAGCAAATTTCAATGGAATCAAGATCAGCGGCAATGCAACACAGGCGCTGCTTTTTGGCGATGAACCGGTGCTGTGGAATTTTCTCACGTTGCGCTTGCGATTGTTGCTGGAAGCGGATTTGTCGTTGCTGGCATGCTTGGCCTGCTTGGAGTAAGGGTTTCAAACACAACACGCGTTGCGGCAGCTGCAATTGCAGCAGCCATTCTGCTCGCAATTACCATCTCAGATCTGATTCCAGAAGCAATTGAGCACGCGGAACACACGATAACTGCTTACTCATTTGCCGCCGGGTTCATCATTCTCTTCATCATTGAGAGCGTCGGGCGCGCTCACGTCCATCATCACTCGGCAGACGACGAACACGACCATGCACACGATGAGCACAGCCCAAAAGAAATCGCCCACCATCATAAGCTGATTCCATTTGTTGTTGGCCTGTCGGTTCACAATATTGCAGATGGCATTGCGGTCGGAACAAGTACCGAGCTCTCACAACAAGCCGCGGCAGCGGTCACCGTCGGCGTGCTTGTACATCAGCTCCCGGTCGGAATCTCCTTCGCGGCCGTATTGACTGCAACGCATGCGAACCGACGAACAATTACGCGAAGCGCCCTACTTGTCGGCGCAATGATCCCTTTAGGAGCTTTGATTGTCGCGCTGGCTCCCAATCTGACGGATCCACAGCTTGGCGCACTCATTGGAGCCTCAGCAGGTGCCCTGACGTATGTCGCGTGTGGCCACCTTCTTCCCGAGGCTCAGTCTGAAGAGAGGCATTGGACTGTTGGCACCCTTTTTCCAGTTACGCTGCTTGCAACGATTGCTTTGTTTACAACTGTTCTGGGGCACGCAGAGTAAGACCGGCATTTTCCAGCTAGAATGAATAATGTAATGGAGGGCTCGATTTCTGCAAAAAACCTTGGCACAATCAGCGTTGACCCCGGGCTGAGTGAAAAGGGTTGCACTGCTTGCAACGAGCGCATGCTTGATGCGCTGCGATCACATCCGGGAATTAGTGAAGTTGCCGGTAAAGATCCTGGCAACATAATCATTACTTTCGACCAAGACAATTGCTCACCAGCCTGTATCCAGAATGAGATCGACACCACTAACAATCGCCTCGCTTCCGAATTCGATCACGAGCAGGTCATTATTGGCGGTATTGACTGCGCGGGCTGCGCAAAAACGCTTGAGACAGCGATACAACGAGTTGAAGGCGTAACCTCCTGCCCCGTTGACTTCCACAGCTCAACGCTGCACCTAGAGCACCAGTCAAATCATCCCGATGCCGTGACAAACACCCGAAAAAAGATCTCGGCGCTCGGCTATTCGGTGATGG
>CAYTTD010000048.1:0-5670 GCA_964440595.1 uncultured Gaiellales bacterium | reverse complement strand
CAAACGAAAACTTAACAGATGCCGATCCACAACGCCGGCGGCATGTCGCAATGACCACAATATCTGCAGCCTTGGCTGTAGCCGCTTTGACAGTTAGTACCACTGAGCTAATGCCACTGGCCAGTCAACTGCTTTACGTTGCTGCCATCATTACAGGTGGTGCACATGTCGCCAAGTCTGGCATCGCCACTCTGATCGCAACACGTCGACCAGACATGAAATTTTTGATGACGATTGCCGTTATTGGCGCTGTGGGAATCGGCGAGTGGTTTGAAGCCGCCCTGGTTGTTGTACTGTTTGCGGTAGGCGAGGCGCTAGAAGGATACGCCGCCGACAAGGCGCGCTCATCACTAACGTCACTGATGTCGATGATCCCAAGCAGAGCACGGCGCAAAAAACTCGACACAGCGAATGGTAGATTCACTGAAGAGGAGATTGATGCCAAGCTTCTCGCCATTGGCGACACCGTAGTTGTTCTTCCTGGCGAACAGATTGCGGCTGACGGCAACATCACAAAAGGCGCATCATGTGTCAATCAAGCGGCAATAACCGGCGAAAGCGTACCGGTAGACAAAGAGCCCGGTGATCAAGTGTTTGCTGGCACGCTTAACGGTGAGTCCAGAATTGAAATTGAGGTCACGTCTCCACCAGGTGACAACACTCTTGATCGCATTGCGCGCGCAGTGACAGAAGCACAAGGGCGAAAGGCGCCAAGTGAGCGATGGGTTGACTCTTTTGCCGCAATCTATACTCCCATCGTCATGGCAATCGCCTTGGGCGTTGTACTTGTTCCGATGATTGTTTTTAGCGGTGATCCATCTACATGGATCTATCGCGGCCTTGCATTCCTGATCCTCGCCTGCCCTTGTGCTCTTGTTATTTCCACGCCAGTCGCCATCGTTTCAGCACTTGCGCGCGCAACATCAAATGGCGTTCTAATCAAAGGAGGTCAACATCTAGAAGCAGCGACAAGAATTACAGTTGTTGCCTTCGACAAGACAGGCACACTTACGAAGGGCACGCCTACGGTCTCGACTATCGACGCTGCCGACACCGAAGACCAGAAGCACTTATTATCAATTGCAGCAGCAATTGAAAGCGGTTCAGAACACCCGATTGCAAAATCGATAACACAGTTCGCCACAGAACGAGGAGTGCCCCCACTAGACGCCAGCGACGTTCATGCGCTACGCGGTTTCGGCGCTTCGGGCCTGATAGACGGCAAAAAGTATTTGATCGGAAATGAGAGATTATTCTCGGGCCATCCGAAAGCAGAAGTCGCAGTCAAGATTGCTCGACCCCTGATTGAAAGCGGTCACACTTCAGTAATTGTTGCCGACGAACAAAACATTCTTGGCGTCATAGGCCTGGTTGATGAAATACGCAAGACATCCAAAGGCGCAATCGAACAGATCCGCGAAACAGGGGTACGGCACCTATCTCTACTGACAGGCGACAACCTTGTAACAGCAGAAAACATTGCTCGCGAGCTCGGTATAGATGATGTAAACGCAGGCCTCCTGCCGCAGGACAAGATCAGCTTCATTGAACATCTGGAGAGCGACATTGGCCGAACAGCGATGGTTGGCGATGGGGTCAATGATGCTCCGGCGCTTGCTAGGGCAACACTCGGCATTGCCATGGGCACTGGCGGTAGCGCCACCGCTATCGAGACGGCTGACGTCGCCCTGATTGGCGACGATATCCGCAAACTTGCACGCATGTTTACGCTTGCCCGATGGAGTTTGACCATCGTCAGACAGAATATTGCATTTTCCCTCGCTACGAAGTTGATTGCTGCCGTCCTCGCAGTCACAGGAATCCTCACCTTGTGGATGGCAGTATTGGTTGACGTGGGAGCAACCCTTATCGTAACGGCAAATGGGCTTCGCCTCATATCCTCAAAACCTTTATTCGGCAAAGTGAGAAATATGCCGTTTTTCCCCAAAATCAATGGAGCAGAATTGACCTCTCAATCAGGCTTTTTCTGGCGCCCCTTTCTAGCAATTTTTCTTATTGCGATTGTGATTGATCTTGCATCAAAATTCTTGTGGACCACACACGCTGAACTAAGCTCAGATGTTTACTTCAACCCGAATAAACTTTTCCCCGGGGCGCGTATTCTGGTTTGCGCTATCACTTTAGCCTTTTTGGCTCTCTACACAAAAATTGCCGATTCACGGGGTTTTGGCCCTGTTCGGTGGGTTTGGTTTACGGGCGCAGTTTTGATCGGTGGCATCATTGCTCAAGAGATCTCAACAGTGATTTGGCGCAAGGGCGTGCCTGACTTTATCTGGAACGACCCATACGTTTTGAACATTGCTGACACAATGATTTTTTTCGGTGCATTGTCGACCTTTGTTGCAATGCTTGCCTATCCGATGCGAGCCTACTTCAAGAGCAGATCCAGTTGACCCTGACGCAACCGACTGATTTGCTACGCCCACATGAAGCAGTCAGCAAGTAAAACCCCGGCAGAAGAAGTTGCAGGTAGTTATCTCACTATGCGGGAAGCAGCACGGGTGCTTGGCGTAAGCATGGACACCCTTAGGCGGTGGGATGCCAAAGGAACCATAAAAGTGGTTCGAGACAAAGCAAACAGACGCATGATCCCCGAGTCTGAGGTACAACGCCTTGCACCTATGAGAACCGCAACCGCCAAGCCTCGTCAAGGCAGCGCGCGCAACCAGATGCTCAGTACGGTGACCGACGTTCAGATCGAAGGATTACTTGCGCGTGTCGAGATGGAAACAACACAGCCCGCAAGACTCGTCGCAATAATTACACGCGAGGCCGCCGAAGATCTCAATCTGAAAAAAGGTGACCAGGTTGACGCAATAGTCAAGGCAACCTCAATGATGGTTGCGCGCTCCAGCGAGCCAAAGTAACAACGCTGCCTGTAGTTGAGCGTTTGAATCACTTCATTAGTGGTGAGAAGGCAACAGGTACCCAAAAAAGCCACTGCAAATGAGGATGGTCGAAAACCATGACATTGATAAGCAACCGCCTTAGATTCTTCACAATTTCCACGGTCACAATTGCCTTTGCACTACTAACGATGATGACCGGAAATGCCACAGCCGCAACGTTTGTCGTAGATACCATGACTGACTCTGGCGGACTCACCGCCTGCACCGATGCAGCCGATGACTGCTCACTACGCGGCGCAATCACCGCAGCCAACATGACCGCAGCAGACGACACGATTACCGTGCCGGCAGGAACATTTACATTGACCGGCGCCGCAGGCGACGACGCAAACGTTTCAGGTGACCTTGACATCACAGCCGGCGGTGGTGATCTTACGATCAACGGAGCGGGAGTTGGCAGCACCTATATCGGCGATAACACAGCCGATCGGGCCTTCGACGTTCTGGGAGGAACGGTGGCGTCCTTTACTGATCTGACCATTCGAAACTCAGGCGAAGCCGCTGCACTAAGTGGTGGCGGAATACAGGTCACAGGCGGCTCGGCACTGACGCTCAACCGAACTACCGTAACGAACAATAACGCTGCTGGTGGCGGATACGGTGGCGGCATCTGCGTGGGTGCGACATCCGCGCTCACGGTTATCAACTCAACGATTTCCGGTAACCAGGCAAATGGTGGAGCAGGCGGCGTCTTCGTTGCCGCAGGAGCAACTTTCGACCTGCAGCACTCAACCCTTTCCAGCAACTTCAGCAACGGCGGAGGCGGAGGAATTGCCAACGATGGCACTGCCACGATTCAGAACTCCACGCTCCATGCAAACCAGAGCGACGGCGACGGTGGTGGCATTTACAATGGAGGTTCCACCACTTTGATCAACGCTACCGTTGACGCAAACACCTCTGATTACGACGGAACTGCAGGCGGTTCAGGCGCTGCGATATTCCAGACTGGCGGGGCTCCAACAACAGCCGTATCCAACACACTGCTTCTCGATAACCTTTCAAACACAACGCTTGAAGGGTGCAATATCACCTCGGGAACGTTTTCCACAACCGGTATCAATCACTCAGACACCTCATCGTGTCCGTGGGGCGCTGCAGACCTGGTCGACTCGTCTGCCAACGCCGGCACATACGGCGATTTTGGTGGCCCAACCCTGATAACCCCAATCAGCCTTGAGAGCCCAGCATTCAACGGTGGAGACGCCGCCGTATGCGCCGCCTCTACCGATCAGCGTGGCGCACCGCGAACAGTTGGCACCACATGCGACATCGGAGCCATGGAGCTGGGCGGATTTCAGGACGTAGGGATCAGCCTCACAAACCCAACCGGCAATGCCACGGTGGGCGGCTCTGGTGTAAATATCACGGGCTCATGGAGCAACAACTCAACTACGGATCCCGCAGTGAATCCACAGCTCGTATTTTCGATCCCCGCTGGCTTGACTGTGACTGCCTATACGATCTCTGGCGGCGGCACATGTGTTGCCGGCAGCGGTAGCTACACATGCACAAGAGACAACCTGAATACTGGCGAAACAGTGGCGATAACTCTCACAGTTACCGTGTCGTCCGCATCTTCATTCAGCGTAACGGGAGCAGTTACCGCAGGGGGCACTGACACCAGCACCACCAACAACTCTGCATCCGCTACGGTTACGGGGACAACCTCAACCAGCACGGGAACAGGCACGACAACAGGCACGGGAGGCACCGGCACGACGTCTGCTACTCCAACAGCAACCCTTCCCGATCTCAAGAAAACAATAAGAGTGAAGAAGGGCAAGTTCAGCTTCAGGGTTGGTTGCCCTGACGGAGTCAGCGGCGATGCGTGCAGCGTGTCACTAAGGTTCATGACCAAGCGCAAGTTTGGCAAGAGCAAGATCTCGTTCACATGCACCGATGCAGGCATAGCTGAGGGAACAACCAAGACTCTCAAGTGCACGATTAGCCGCAAGCTCCTGAAGAGACTCAAGAAGGCTCGCGCCGCCGTGGCGATCAACGTCACCGTAACGTCCACTGCGGTAGGTGGCGGGGATCCAGCGACTGGATCAGGTTCCTTCAAACTGAAGTTCAAATAGATATATCGGTGTGTCACCTGTCCGGTTTACGGGTAGGTGACACACCATGAACTTTCAAGGATTTCAATCCACTCCAATTCCTGATGCTTCCTCACCGCCAAACGATGGGGAAATTGAGCGTGCAAGACAGATAGTCCACAATATTGCTTCTCGCTACAGCAGGATCATGGTTGGCCAATCCGAGCTTTTGACATGCCTGCTCACTACCTTGATCGCACGAGGACACATTCTTCTTGAGAGCGTTCCGGGTCTAGCCAAGACCACTGCCGCAAAGACTCTTGCGGAATGTGTTCAGGCTTCTTTCACCCGCGTGCAATGCACGCCCGACCTCCTGCCGAGCGACATCATTGGAACCCAGGTTTTTGACTACCAGAAAAGCACCTTCGAGACGCGACTCGGCCCAGTGCACGCCAACATAGTTCTTCTTGACGAAATAAACCGCTCCAGCGCCAAGACCCAAAGCGCAATGCTGGAGGCAATGCAGGAGCGCCAGACAACGATTGGTGGCCAGGTTTACCAGCTACCAGAACCATTCTTCGTTCTGGCAACCCAAAACCCGATTGAGCAGGAGGGCACATACGTTCTGCCCGAAGCTCAGATGGACAGGTTATTGATGAAAGAGGATCTTACCTACCCAGCGCAGTAGGAGGAAGCCGAGG
>CAYTTD010000047.1:1271-8770 GCA_964440595.1 uncultured Gaiellales bacterium | reverse complement strand
AAGACAGCACCTCTTCGAACTCAATCGCGATCTGTCGCTGGTCGCGCAACACCCGTCTCTGCTCTAACAGCTCTTCCCGTGCACCCCCAACGATCTGCGCCTGTTCATCTGCTGCCTGCTCCGCGTGCTGCAAGCGTGTTCGCATTGAGCTGTGCGGACTAGCCAAGCCTGCCTTCCGTAGGTCATCTACTGAGACAGGCCAAAGCTGTCCTTCGGGCCAGCTACCCGAGGGCGCAGCAGAGTTCATGAAATTAACTTCAGTGTTGTCAGTTCTGTAGACCATCGAGATGCTAGGATGGTTAGCCTCAAAATCAACTCTTTTTTGCTTCTCAGAGACGCCGCCAAACAATTTCTTTGCCGCTCTAACGGTACGGGTTGAAGTATCCCGGTCCACAGCCAAAAGGTGCATTGATTGGTCTGGCTCAGTGCTTTGGATTACGGTCTTACCCGGAGAATGTTCAAGGTAGTTGATTGCCGCGACGCGAGCGTCATCAAGAGTTGAGAATCCTTGCGGAGGACTCACAATCTCGTGGGGATACATCAACACGTCGGTGATCTCATACCCCTTGCCATTTGGCAGGCTGACTGGAATCCGAGCAGTCGCGATTGGCTGGGCAAGCAGCGATGCAGCGTGAGCGTTGATGGGCTCCTCGCCACGAAGTTGCCGCTCGATGGCATCCGAGTGCCGCCCCATCAAGTCATTGTCCCATATTGAGCTGGCAGCTTTCAGATAGCTGACAACATCGTCCGGATTCTCTTTGTCAAGCAACTTCACGCCTTGCAGGGCGTCGTCTGTGGCTGCATCGAACCTGGCTCCACCCGTCTTCAAAGCGCCTACCACGGCATCGAGATCGTCGACACCGTCAGCGTCTAACAGGCGCAACTCATCCGGAGTTGACGCAAGGAACGATCGTTGAGCAGGATCATCCAATGCATTGGCTGTGCGACGAATGAACTCTTTTCTGGCAGTAAGCTGCTCAGAGACGTTGCCCCCGGCAACCATAAGATCATCAAGCTCGCCTGTAAGCCTGGCAAGTGATTCAGAGAGACTTCCATGCTGCGCGAAGCCATTCATGGTGCCCCGTAGCTCACCGCTAGCGAATCGGCGTGCGCCGACGAGAAATGCATTTACGTCAATCATTTCGCACCACTGAAACCCCTCGCTCCACCGAACGCTGTCTGTCGCTTACCCTCGAGCGCTGCTCAATGCTCTCCCGCGCATTGCAGTGCTACATAACGATTTATCGGGGATGAGCGCGGGGGCGTTTCAGTGGCCGTGCTGCGGCAGCTTGCCACCTGCCAGAGTGATGCGACCCATTGGCTCGACAGGCACCGGGTTGCCAGCCTTCAGATACTTGACGAGGGCGTCGAGATCATCGCCAAGATTCTTGCGCTTCTTCGCCTTGATGAACTCGGTGAATCCA
Organism: uncultured Gaiellales bacterium; assembly: GCA_964440595.1. Classification (GTDB taxonomy): domain Bacteria; phylum Actinomycetota; class Thermoleophilia; order Gaiellales; family SKUG01; genus CAYTTD01. The sequence goes on along the minus strand of CAYTTD010000047.1, from coordinate 7,346 downwards.
TCACCACCATCGGCGAGGAACGAATTCGCGGCCACCGTATAGACCTTGTTTGGGCTGAGCTTCTCACCCGTATCAAGCACGACGCTGACAACCCGCTTGCCCTTCGGTTTTGTTGGATCCAGCGTCATTCGCATGCCGGCAGGCTGCAGAATTATTGGCTTGCCCTCGATTGCGAATTGCTGCTCGAGCACGGCCTTGATCTGGGCGCCCGTCATCTCAATTCTTTGAACTTGATTGGCAAACGGCTGCACGCTGAAGATCTTTCCCCAGGTGTTTGAACCGGCAGAAAGATCCTTTCTGATTCCTCCGGGGTTCATCAAGCCAATGTCGGCGTTTGCGTGCTTTCGCTGCGCTTCAGCAATCAGATTGCCGGCAGCCGTTTCTCCTGAGTCGCTGGTAGCTCGATTGACGTCTCCCGGCAGTACGCTTACGACACGCTCGGTCTTCGGCGCGACAACCGCCTTGAACGTCTCAACAATCTGGTCAACCGTCTTGTCTTTCTCCCCGCGCTCGTCATTGCGACGCACGGCCGCCGACGATGCGACAACGTCACCGGTCTTTGGATCAACCGCGAGGGTTACCTGACTAAATGCTTTAGCGTAGCTGCCGCCCTGCACCACGGGTCGGCCGTTGATGCGCCCCGCATACTCATCGTGCGAGTGCGCGGTGAACACTGCATCAACCTCCGGGGCAAGACGCTTGACCACGTCTACAATCGCCCCTTCGATTTCGCCGGTATCCTTGTTGAGCTTGCCACCCTCATGCATGAAGGCAACGATGGTCTTTACTCCCTGCGCGCGTAGCTCAGGCACAAGAGAGTTGATTGCAGCGGCCGGGTCAAGTGCTTTTACGTTGCGTATTCCGTTGCCGTCGGTAACCTTGTGCAGATCCTTGGTGACCGCGCCAACAAAGGCAACCTTGACGCCGTTCATCTCCTTGATCACGTAAGGCTTGAACATGCGCGCGCCGGTCTTTGCATCGACGATGTTCGCTGAGACGAATGGGAAGGGGGAGCCAGGCCATGGGTTCTGGGCTTTGCCAGCAGGCCCGGCAACGGCTTTCCCAGCCCCACCGGCCTTACCACCGGCTTTTCTTCGTGTTGCGGCGAGCAGCGTCGCGCCACCCTGCGCGCCGGCGGCACCGCCGCGTGCACGACTCTTTCTCTTTTTCTTCGCCGCGCTGTGACCCGCAGCGCTGCTCGCGCCATCTGCGCGTCCTGTAGGCGCCTTCGCGCCGGCGGCATCGCCCTGCGTGATGCGAATTGCCTCGCGCCACCCACGATCAAACTCGTGGTTACCGAAAGTGGCAGCGTCAATCTCCATTTCGGCCAGCGCAGCGATCGTTGGCTCGTGGCGCAGCAGTGACGATTCGGGCGGCGAGGCACCAAATGCGTCACCAGAGCTCAAGATGGCGGTGCCACCCGGATTCTTTGCCTTCTCTGTCTTCAGGTAGTTCGCTAGCGTGGCGGCGCCACCAATCGGCGTGCCGTCTTTCGCAGTGGCATCGCTATCGCCCAACTGGCCGTGAAAATCATTGATTGCGAGGATGTTCAGCATCACCGGGTTCGAGCCAGGCGCGCCTATGACATTTGGTGTTGCACTTGTCACTTGAACTACTCCACAGGTTGGTCACTGTATGCGCCCTTTGATCGCTGGCGTCTCATGTTGATCAACTGGTGCTTCCCTACCTTCGTTTGTCGCGAGCACGGGAGGTGGCTCAATTCCCCGACGTGGCCCGGTGCGCCGCTGGCGGTGGCCGCAGTGGGGATGCAGGTAGCTATTGAAAGTGGAGCTGGGCGCACTCCAATCGGCTCGTACACTCCCTGACTTTGCATAAATCTATGCGCCGCTCCACAGACGACACTTCACGTCTGCAAGTGTGGATGGCTAGACTAGTGCAGAGTCAGTGATCATCAGCGATCAGCTACAAAAACCACGATGCACGGGGAGACAAATCAAAATGGCAACAGACACATGGCCACTTCAGGGTGGCAACATAAAGACAATCACGTGGAACGATGCATGGAACAACATGCAGGGCATCTCTGCAACCACGATGCAGAACCACTGGAAGCTCTACGAGGGCTACGTAAATAAGTGGAAGGAAATTGAGGAGAAGCTCAAGGGCGTTGATGCCTCTGCGGCCAACCAGATCTACTCTGACTGGCGAGCCCTCAAGACCGACCTGTCGTTTGCGATCGGCGGCGTAAAGAATCACCAGGTGTACTTTGAACACCTCGGCGGCAATGGCGCAGCACCAGGCGGATGGCTCGGCGAGCAGATCGACCGCCAATGGGGCAGCTACGACGCATGGAAGGCAGACCTCAAGGCAACAGGCATGGGTGGCCGCGGCTGGGCATGGCTTGCCTACGACTGGGACACCGGCCTGCTCGGCAACTACCTCGGAGACGCACAGAATACGTTCCCAGTGTGGAACGCATCACTGCTCGTAGCCCTCGACGTTTACGAGCATGCTTACTGGGCCGACTTCGGCACAGATCGGCCTGGCTACATTGACGCATTCTTTGCGAACCTTGACTGGGCTCCGGTTGAGGCACGCGTTGAAGCAATGCGCATTGGCCAGTAACTGTTATCGGAAAATTGATCAGGAAGGCACGGGTCATCATGCTGGCGAGATCCAGACATCACCTGTGACAACTAAGATTGATCAACGATGACAGATAGCAAAGATACAAAGTCCGCACTTGCGGTAGCGGCTATCGGGGCAGACCGCCCAGGCATAGTCGCTGCCGCAAGTCGCGCACTTCACCACGCAGGCTTCTCAATAGACGACAGCGCGATGACCATTCTCGGCGATCACTTCGCCATGCTGCTGGTGATAGAGAAAATGCTGGATCAGAATGGTCGCGCGAATCCAGCGCCTACCGATGACCACCTCGCCGAAGCCCGCCAGGCGCTTGCTCCAGTTGCTGAGGAATTTTCACTCACTCTGGAAGTAATGGCAACGGGCGCAAAACGCAAAGGCGGACCAACTGGCAGGGAGGCAAATAGCGGGCACGCAGACGGCGCGGCGGGCGGCACAACCCACTCGACACAATGGTGCATCGCCGCGTACGGACCCGATCGACCCGGCCTGGTCGCAGCCCTCAGCACTGTGCTTGCCGACAACAACGTCAACATCACCGACTTTGGTAGCCGCCTGACCGCGGGCGGCACGTTTGCGATGTGGTTTAACGTTGAGATTCCTGGCGCTACCAATACCGCTGCTCTTACCAGGGCGCTCGAAGCTGCTGGCGGCGAGGCGCAGCTCGAAGTGAATCTTGAACCACTGCCCGACGACGGAGACATGTAGCACCCCATGGCTGTATGCGAAGTGGTTCTTTGGCCGAATCCAATCCTCAAGACCATTTGCGATGAGGTGCCTGTGGGCGGCGAGCGCGACGTCGATAGCAGCGAGGCCGGCGGCGAGCGCGATCGCAGCGACTGGTTCGACCAACGCACCACCGAAATAGCACAATCACTGATCGATACCATGCGTGCGCACAAGGGCTGCGTCGGCATTGCGGCGCCTCAGATTGGGCACACAGTGCGGATGATTGCGATTGACGTTACAGGAAACAAACGCGCTGACTCGTGCCACGGCGAGCTGGTGCTCGTAAACCCGGTCGTAGCTTCCTCCAGCACTGACACGGTGAAGATGCGTGAAGGGTGCCTCAGCATTCCCGACTTCACAGGCAATGTGGTTCGCGCGCAAGAGGTTTCGGTCGACGCATTCACGGCGCACGGGCCGGTGTCGATCAACTGTAACGCGTGGGAAGCGCGAGTGCTACTCCATGAGCTCGACCACCTTGATGGTGTGCTTTTTCTGGATCGCGTAAGAAGCGCCAGAGACGTGTTTCCACGCAAGAAATACTGACTTCAGCAATTTTCATGATGGCAGCGAGGAGCGTGAGCGGCGCGGCAACGGGAGTGTCGCAACGGGTGTGTTGAGTCAAGCGTGGTGCTGTTGGTGTACAGCCGCAGGAGTAAATTCCCAGCCGGACGGAAAGAGACCGATTGGCAACCAAACGAACAGAACCGACATAACAGAACTGACATGACAGAACAGCTCAGCAAACACTTTCTGGTCTCACCCAGCGAATCTGCCGGAGACGATCGCCCTGAACTCGCGCGGATCATCGGGGCTGACTTCAGCGCGATGTCGATTACTCCGCAACGCGCGGACCTCGCTCCTTCTGTAACTCGTTCCGCACTGCAGAGGTTCTCACCTTTCGACTCGGGAGCGGGCATTGATCTTTGCGATTGGAAGGTCGTGGACCACGGCGACGCTGGTGCCGTTCGCGAAAACTGGGACGGCGCGTTCGCGGCGATCTCGACGAAGGTCGCAAAGCAATGGGGAGCTACTCCGCTACTCGTAGTGCTGGGCGGCGACCACTCGATTTCGTGGCCGGTTGTTGCAGGAATTGTTGAAGCCCGAAGCAACATGAACACGGCGGATACGGGTGACGCCAGGGCAGACGCTCCGGGCACGCCAAATGCCGATGCGAGTCAACAAGCGGCACCCCAACGCCTTGGCATAGTCCACATTGACATTCATACAGACACGCGTCCGCTAGACAACGGTCCAAGCAACGGCACTCCATTTCGTGGAATTGTTGAGGGCGGGCTGGTGCAGGGCGCTGACATCGTTCAGATCGGGATTCATCCGCTTGCCAACCGCACGCCGAACATCTCGTTTTGTGATGAGCGAAAAATCACCCGGGTTCCGCTCGCCCGAGTGGTTGCTCAGGGTGGCGGAGCGGTGGCGCGGCAGGCCCTCTCTTCACTTTCTGACTGTGATGCCATACACCTTTCGGTCGACATAGACGTGCTCGATCGATCCTTTGCGCCGGGCACTGTAGCGGCACTGCCGGGTGGCCTGTGGCCGGCACACCTCGCCGACATCATCGATGCAGTGTGCGCAGACAAGCGAGTTAGATCCATGGATGTTGTGGAGTTTGATCCCGAGCGCGACGTCGCGGGCACTACGGCGCTGAACGTGGCGCAGGCAGTGATGTTTGCGCTGGCGGCGACTGCGGCACGGGGCACTGCGCGGGGCACGCACTAACCGCGGCACGGAGCACGGGGCACGGGGCACGGGGCACTGCACGGGGCACTCGCTGACAGCGGTAAATTCCTGGTCCTGCGAACCCGCGTGGCATTTGGCGGTAGGATGCCTCGCCATGGGGCCGATTACGCCAAACATGATTACTTTTACCCGAATCGCACTGATCCCGGTATTTGTCGCGGCGCTGCTCACACGGCTTGATCATGACCACGGCACGATTACAGCTTTTGCAGTATTCGCACTGCTTTCGCTCACCGACGGGCTCGACGGCTACCTTGCCAGATCGCGACGCATGATCACAACCCTTGGCGTGTTTCTCGATCCTCTCGCCGACAAACTCCTTATCACAGCTGCGCTCGTTACGCTTGTACAGTTGCAGGAGATCTCAGCATGGATCGTCGTGCTGATAATCAGTCGCGAGTTTGCTGTCACCGGCCTTCGCCTCATCGCCGCATCTTCAGGAGAGGTGATAGCGGCGGGATGGCTTGGGAAGTTCAAGACCGTTGCACAGATCGGGCTCGTAATGGCATTGATTCCAAAGGATGCACCGCAACTGCTGGGCGACGCGCTTATCACCTTGACGGTGATCCTTACCGTTGCCAGTGGAATTGAGTACTTCTGGAACGGACGCGAACACCTTCGCAGTTCGCCCGTCGAATCACCGAGCACGCCTGCCCAATAGCCGAGTGCGCCCGTCGAATCACCAAGTTCGCATGCCCAATCGCTGAGCACTCCTTCCCAATTACCGAGTTCGCCTGCCAAATAACCTAGTGCGCCCGTCGAATCACCGAAAAACAATCCTAAGCGCAAAGAATTCAATGCATTAACGATCCCAGGCGGACTTTTATTCGGATATGAGATAAAACACGCCCTGGGACCACAATTTTGTGCCTTTCGCGTTCGGTGGCGGCGGGTTGCTTTCCACTGCTGAATTGGATTTTCAGCAATTCGCCGGCGAGCGACGCTTGGCTCATATAACCATCCAAACTTCGCCCGCAACCCACATCG
>CAYTTD010000047.1:0-1171 GCA_964440595.1 uncultured Gaiellales bacterium | reverse complement strand
CAACCAGTTCGACTGGGCCAGCGCAATGGCCAGCGCCGGTCATGGTGAGCGCGACAGCTGTAACGTCTTCCTATGTATAACGAATATGAGGCATGCCTTCAGCACCATTGTTTTATCCTCCCCTGTTAAGGGCAGCGGCACTCAGCGCCAAGATTGGCGAAGCAGGGATGCCCGCTGCCGACCTTGTTGACAGTCGCCTCTCCTACATGGCGGTGCCTGGCGAGGGCGGCAAGACCGACTTCGTGCACATGAATGAATTTTCGAAGGGGATCAAAGAAAACCCTGCTACCGGCGAGCCGATGCTTCAATCACTCAGTGCAATTCACCAACTGATGGCAGCGAAGAGTGGCACTAATGGGCAGGGAATAACCTTCAATCTCACGGGCGACAATGACACTTACGTAGCGAGCCGTGTGGCAACGTGGCTTAACAACCATCCAGAGGCGATGGATCAGGCAGACTTTGATAAAGCGGCACAAATTGGAGAAGAACTCGTGCGGGCTGCTACGGGCGAGTTGGAGCGACATCCGGTTTCACTGCAGGGTTCGACCATGGACATTGGTCCGCAGGCGGCGACCCTGCTCTTTAAGTCGTGGGAGGGCAAGGCGCCGCTTACTGGCGAGGAGGGCGCGAAACTCTCCTACCTGATGGGTCGAGAGATTGAGAAGGCAGCGACTCCGCGGCCCGCTGACGACGACGCACATCCATTCAAGTGGATTGAGGATGGCAGCACTGAGCTACTAGCGCTCTGGCCGGGCAACTTCGGCAAAATGGCAACCAGCCTTGGCGTGAAAGTGGACGAGAAAGCCGTTGATGAGGCGGGCGCGAAGCTACGCGAAGCGATGCTGAACGCCGGCCCGTATGCGGCAGCAGCCCAGGCGACAATGCGCGTCATTGAGTTGACCGGTGGCAGCGTGACAGATCCTGCAGCGCGCGAAGGTGCAGCGAAGCTCCTGCAAGGCAACGTGCTTGACGCAGTGCCGGGCAAAGTCGGCGAACTTGCAGCGGCGCATCATGAGCTTGGCGCAGATGCGGCGCCGTGGATCGGCGTACGTCTGCTCGAGACCCAGGGAATTGCAGGCAACGTAGATGGCCTGGCCGCGCAGTTGCGCGAGAAGCAACGACAGTTGAAGGAGCCGCCTCCGGCGGATGATCCGGCAACGACGCCTCC
>CAYTTD010000046.1:0-8792 GCA_964440595.1 uncultured Gaiellales bacterium | reverse complement strand
GAACACACAGCTCACGAGTCGGCACCAGCACAAGTGCGGCAGGCGCCTTGGCATCTGAGCCGATTCGTTCAACGATCGGTATCGCAAACGCAAATGTCTTACCTGAACCAGTTGGAGCATGAGCCAGGACGTCTCTGCCTGCGAGCGCGTCAGGCAAAACAAGTGCCTGGATAGGGAAGGTGTCTGTGATGCCATCTGACGCGAGCGCATCAACGACATCATCCGAAATGTCAAAATCTTCAAATCTCATTGATTGAGAGTCATCCAAGAAAGTACCGATCTGTAATTTGCACTGCCAGCTTCATGAAGGCGGTGTCGTAAATACAATGATATAGGGGAGGGCACCGCAATGCACCGACTCCAATGTCAGATTGGTGCTGTAAAATCGCGTGGTTCTATGAATTCCATCCCCACTACCTCCGAAGCTGAATCTGTCAGTGGCAGTGCCGGCACCGTCACAGCAGTACCGAGCGATCCAGCGGATCGGGTTGAAGAAAAACCTGATCAGACTGACTCGAGTCCAGCCACAACTACCGTCTCATTTGTTGTAGTCAATTGGAACGGTGCGCACCACCTGCCTCCGTGCCTTGACTCAATAAAGGAGCAGAACTATCCGGCCGATTGTATTGAGGTCGTGTTGGTAGACAACGGATCCACCGACGGTACCAGGGAGTTGTTGAAGAAGGAGTACCCCTGGGTCAGGGTCGTTCAGAACGACATAAACAAGGGATTTGCGACCGGCGTAAACCAGGGTGTGGAGGCAGCCGCACACGAGACAGTCGCGCTGATCAACAACGACATGAGGCTTGATCCCGACTGGACGAAGCAGATGCTTGCGGCATGGAGCCCAGATGAGGGCTATCCGTGTGTGGGTGGACGGATACATGATTGGGATGGCAACACCATCGACTTCGCGGGCGGCATCATCAACTTTCACGGGTTCGGACACCAGCCTGGCTTTCAGAAGAAGGTTGATGAGGTAGCACCCAGCAATCTCGCTGAGATACCGTTTGCCTGCGGTGGCGCGATGGTGGTTTCCCGTGACATCTTTCTTGCCGCGGGAGGATTTGATGAAGGTTTCTTCGCCTACTTTGAGGACGTAGACTTTGGCTGGCGACTTCGCGTACTGGGTCATCGCACCAGGTACGCTGACAAGGCACTCAGCTTTCACCGCCATCACGGCACCTCAGGTGGAGCTCCCATTCACGAGAAGTGGTTGTTGCTCGAACGCAATGCTCTAAGGTCGATGCTGAAGAACCTTGGTGATGAGGCATTGGGAAAGCTGCTCGGCCCGGCACTCCTACTGCTTGGATTCAGAGCGCGGCAAAACTCGCAATCCCCCCGGGCCGACTTTGATCTGGGGCGATCGCTGCCAGACCACGAGAACGTACCGAGGCCAGCAATAAGTGGTCTTCATGCCATTGGTGACGTCGTTCAGAACATCGATGAGATATTCAAGCTTCGTAATGAGATTCAGATTGCAAGGCGCATGCCTGACGCAGAGGTGCTGAATGGCTTCGGTCGTCCATTCATGCCACTTGGCAACTCCGAAGACGAGGAGTACGTATACGTATTTCATCGTCTGGTGGAGAACTTTGGCCTCGATGAGGTGTATCCAAAGACAACAGCAAACAGGGTCGTTGTGCTCGCCTATGAGCAGATCAAAAAGAAGATGGCTGGCCCCGCTGCTAGAAGCTGGGAGATCGCACACGCACTCTCAAGGTTTGCTGATGTGACGATGGTGCATGCGGGTGAGTTTGAGCGCGAGTCAGATCGTGTTGAGCTCGTGCAGACCGCTACTCACGCTGAGATGCAACAGGTTGTGAGCGAGGCAGATGTCGTTCTGGCGTTTGGGCACTCTTTGGTGAAGTATCCATGGCTTAAGAACATACCTGCGGTTCTCGTCATCGACCTCTATGACCCCTGGCTTTTTGAGTTGCTTGAGCAGCAGAGAGCAAGCGGCACTGCCGGCGACTCTGATAACTCGGTTGCCCGCCGTGAGACCGACATACAACTCGACCTGATTGATGCGGGTGACATGTTTCTCTGTGCGTCAGAGCGCCAGCGTGACTACTGGATGGGAATGTTGACTGCGAGAGGGCGCATCGACCACTCAACTTACGGCGCAGATGAGAATCTGCGCATGTTGGTCGACGTGTTGCCTTATGGTTGTCCGTCTGAACCGCCAGTGCCAGCTGCTGACGAATCAAGTCCCATGGCTCTAAAAGGCGTTCACCCCTCAATCGCCGAGGACGACATCCTCGTGTTATGGAGTGGTGGAGTATGGGAGTGGTTTGATCCACTTACTCTCGTTGATGCATTTGCACAGGCACACAAGGTTGAGCCGCGGCTGAAGCTGTACTTCATGGGGCTTGAGCTTGATGATGCAACTAATGTTCCCAAGATGAAGATGGTGAAGAAGCTTCGCGAGCGCGTGAAGGCAAGTGGTCTGCAGGATTCAGCAATTCTATTCGGTAGCTGGGTGCCATATGACGAGCGCGGTCAGGTGCTCGCTGAGGCAGACGTGGCTGTAATTTCTGCTCGGCCAGTAGCCGAGTCTCGCCTTGCGTTCCGTTCGCGAATGCTCGATCACTTCTGGTGTAGCGTCCCCACGATCACCACTGGAGGAGACATCCTCGCGGATGAGATGACAGCTGAGGGAGCCGGGCTTGTCGTGCCTCCCGGTGACGCACAGGCAATGAGGGACGCGCTACTGACGATTGCTCGTGATGAAGAAGGCAGAAGGAAGATGGCTGAGGCTGCTGGGCGTTTGGCTGACAGGTATCGATGGAACAAGGTTGTCGAGTCGGTCAGGCCCGTTGTTGAGCAGCCGTGGCGCTGGAGGTCCATGCGTGCGGCTCGTCCGAGGCAGGTGCATCTGACTGAGGATGCCAGGCACCTGATTCGTATGCAGAGGATTGAGCTGGCCAGGTATCGAAGCGGAGCCAAGAAGTCTCAGACGCCTCTGGGTGAGAGAACGGTTAAGGCAGTCAAGCATTCAAAGCTGGTTGAAAAGCTTGGCCTTTTCAGTGCGCTTAAGAAGGTGCGCCGCTCAGGGCTTGGGCAGCGGATCTTTGGCTACATACCTGAAGGGTACTGAGTCACATCACATTGTTAAAGTATGCGGTCTTTCGTAAGTGACAATGGGGGAGTCATGAGGCAAGACCTCCACGCCATACTTGTTGGCGCAGGGCGTATAGGACGCATGCACGCATCCAATCTTCGTGCACATTCGAGTGTAGGGAAGATCACGGTTGTTGACGTAAATCAGGCTGCAGCGCTTGACCTGGCAGATACGGTGGGCGGAGAGGTAGCCAGTAGTTTTGAAGCTGCTATTGCTCTTGACCCTGATTTTGCGGTGATCGCGTCGGCCACACCTACGCATGCCGACTATGTGATTCAATGCGTTGAAGCTGGAGTTGCTGCTTTTTGCGAGAAGCCAATCGCCATCGACCTCGAATCCACGAATCGAGTGGTTGATTGCGTAGAGCGCACTAACGGTGCAGTGGTACAGGTTGGTCTTCAGCGTCGTTACGATTCGGAGTTCCTTGAAGCACGTCGGCTGATTGAATCCGAGGAGATTGGTCGGCTTCACCTGGTCAAGATGTCGACCCACGACCCCGCTCCACCTCCTTCATCGTACCTTGCAGAGTCGGGCGGAATCTTCCGCGACATGCACATTCATGACTTCGACGCGTTGCGTTTCCTGGTTGCGCCTAGAGAGGTTGTATCCGTCTTTGCAACCGGTTCACGAACGGTGGACGGCGGCACAGCTCTTGAACATGATGTTGATACCACGGTAATAACACTGGTGCTTGACGATGGATCGTTGGCAGTCATCAGCGGGTGCCGGCAGGATCCACTTGGTTACGACGTTCGCGCAGAGGTCTTCGGCACGCTGGATTCAATTACGGTTGGCGTGTCTCCAAAAATTCCGCTCAGGTCGGTTGCGCCAAATGCACCGTGGTCGGGTGACTTGTCGATGTCTGGCAACGATGGCTGGTCGTTTTTCATCGATCGATTCGAGAATGCATATCGTCACCAACTGAATGCGTTCATTGCTTCAGTACTGGGGGATGAAAAGGTTGGCTGCACCGTACACGATGCGCGCGCTGCACTTATACTTGCCCTTGCATGTGAGAGGTCAATTCGCGAGGGGGAATCTGTTACCTTGAAAGATTTGGATGGTAAGCATGTCTGACACCGGGAATGAGGCAGACAAAGCGAGCGCCGCCGGCAACGCGATGAGACGAATCGCTGCTGCACCGATTTCGTGGGGAGTTTGTGAGGCGCCGGATTGGGGCGTTCAATTGGAACCTCAACGCGTTCTTTCTGAGATGCAGACACTTGGTGTTACGGCATCTGAGCTTGGGCCAGATGGATGGATGGGCAGCACGTCTGAACAGATCCGCAATTTGGCCGATAATTACGGCATCGACGTAATTGCCGGCTTCGTTTGCGCGATGCTCCACGTACCTGAGCAGATGGATGCCGCCATGGTAGAGATTGAACGGCAGGCCATCCGGCTGAGTGAGTTGGATGCGGACGTGCTTGTGCTTTCAGCGATTGATCTCGGCGATGGCTACGATCGCACCAGGAGCCAAACCGTAAATTGGTACCTCATGAGTGAGGGCATTGAACGAGCTCGAGACATCGCAGGCCAGCGCGGCCTTGAGGTTGCTCTGCACCCGCACATAGGAACGCTCGTTGAGACGGCAGAAGACATTCATCACGTTCTCGCATTCACGGACGTGAACCTTTGTCTTGATACGGGTCACATTGCTGCGTGCAGCGGTGACCCACTAACGATCGTTCGCGACTTCGCTGATCGGGTCAGGCATGTTCATCTCAAGGATTACGATGCGGAGCTTGCGACCAGAGTCGCTCGCGGTGAGATGGCGTACTCAGATGCAGTAACTCAGGGTATCTGGACCAGCTTGGGTAGCGGTGACTGCAACATCGTTGAGGTTGTCAGAACTCTTGAAGAGTTCGGGTACAGCGGCTGGTACGTGGTCGAGCAGGACGTGCGGCTAGATAGCCACGACGACAGGCTTGCGGGCTTAGTGCGGCAGAATCTTGAGTACGCGCGTAGCCTTCTCACGGACAACGAGACTCGACTTGAGGAAGCCTCATGAAGAAGGCAGCCGATGCGGATATCGATCTGCTCGCGGTCGGTCGCGTTGGCGTAGATCTCTACCCCGAACAGCAAGGAGCTTTTTCCTCCGTCAAGACCTTTTCCAAGTCGCTGGGTGGCAGCGCGGCAAATGTTGCTGTAGCAACCGCGCGCTATGGACATCGAGCCGCGCTGTTAAGCAAGGTTGGCGACGACATGCCTGCGCCATATGTGTTTGAAGCTTTGAAAGGTTTTGGCGTTGACACGAGCATGGTCGGCACCTCGACATCGGCGCAGACTCCAATTGTTATTGCCGAGCTGAACCCTGCTGACGAGCCAAACATTGCCTTCTATCGCAGGCCCATGGCGCCAGATCTTGAGATCAGGCCCGGTGAGGTAGCCGACGAATTGCTCGCCAGGGTGAGGATCCTCTGGGTTACTGGCACCGGCCTGTCAGTCGAACCAAGCCTCTCTGCTCACTTCGACCTGCTGCGCCGTCATGCTGAGCATGCTTCCCCAGATGGGGTTCGAGTGCTCGACCTTGATTGGCGTCCGGTCTTGTGGGAGTCCGCCGAGGTTGCTGGAAATCGTTTACGCAGCGCATTGCCCTATGTGACACATGCGATTGGAAACATCGTCGAGTGCGCGGTCGCAGCTTCTGCGCTACCTCAGCTCGAGCAGGGGAGATTCACGAAGGACGACGCAGCTGACCTGCTCCTAGGGGGCGGTGTGCGTTGTGCAATCGTGAAGATGGGTTCAGATGGCGTATATGTTGCAACCCCTGACGGTCGTCACATGGTTGATCCGTGTCGTGTTGAGGTGGTTTGCGGATTGGGCGCGGGAGACGCATTTGGCGGTGCGACCTGTCACGGCATCCTGGAGGGATGGCCCATCGAGAAGACCGTTCGCTTTGCCAACGCTGCAGGTGCAATTGTTGCGTCGCGGCTTGCCTGCGCTGATGCGATGCCAACTGAAGATGAAGTTGATGATTTTCTTAACCAGATGAAGGATGAGATTCATGCTTGACCCAAAAGATCTATACCTGCCCTGGGGGTCTACGACAGATGGAGTTGACCCCGTCTGTATCACTCCTGAACAGGCTGGCTGGCATTACACAGGTCTTCGAGTATTGACAATGGATCCTGGTGCTCGTAGGGAGTTCGATACCGGCGATTATGAGATGGTTCTGCTCCCCATTTCAGGTTGTGGTATTGATGTTGACGTTGATGGCGAGTCGTTTGGGCTTAGCGGGCGACAAAGTGTTTTTTCGAGCGTGAGTGACTTCATCTATGTGCCTAGAGATTCACACGTCGTAGTTACGGCTCCGGAGGGAGAGAAACCCATTGAGGTGGCAGTTCCGATGGCCGTTGCTCGACGTCGCATTGATCCCTACCATGTTGCTGCCGATTCGGTGCCCGTTGAGATTCGCGGCGCAGGAGTTTGCACCCGGCAGCTCAACAACTTTCTCGCACCAGGGGTGAATGAGAGTGATCGATTGGTTGCCGTTGAAGTGTTGACTCCGCAGGGAAACTGGTCAAGCTATCCACCCCACAAACACGACACCTTTGATCCAGGCTCGCCGGACGGAGAAGCCCAGCTTGAGGAGATCTACTGGTATCGCATTGCTGGTGGCGATGCAGGGTATGGCATCCACCGCACATACGATCTTGAGCAGGATTGGAGCATCACGCGTGCAGTCGCAGACAGGGACGCATTTCTGGTTCCGCGCGGCTACCACGGGCCCTGCATTGCAGCCCCGGGTTACGACATGTACTACCTGAACGTACTGGCGGGTCCTGGTGAAAAGCCCAGCCTTGCTTTCAGCGATGATCCTGCCCACGCCTGGGTGAGGCAGTCATGGAGCCAGCAGGTGATCGATGATCGTGTGCCCATGACGACCGCTTCAAAGGTGGTTGCAAGGTGAGGCTCACAACTGCTCAGGCGCTCACTCGATTTCTTGCCAGGCAGATGGTTGAGCGCGATGGTGAGGTCCAGCGAATGTTTGCAGGGTGCTTTGGCATTCTCGGGCACGGAAATCTTGCAGGCATTGGGCAGGCGCTGCAGCAGATGGGTGATGACCTCCGCTTCATTCCTGCCCGCAACGAGCAGGCAATGGTGCATGCGGCGATTGCCTACACGAGGGTGAAGAAGCGGCTGCAGATGTACGCATGCACGTCTTCGATTGGTCCTGGCGCGACAAACATGGTGACGGGCGCCGCAACCGCCACCATCAATCGCCTCCCGGTGCTTCTGCTTCCGGGTGACACGTTTGCAGACAGATCTGTTGACCCCGTGCTGCAACAGCTTGAGTGCCAGTCTGCGGGGGATGTGACTGTCAATGACTGCTTTCGCCCGGTTTCGAAGTACTTTGATCGAGTGGCAAGGCCCGAGCAGCTTATGCCAGCGCTAATGAATGCCATGAGAGTGTTGACGGATCCAGCAGAGACTGGTGCCGTTACGATTTGCATGCCCCAGGATGTGCAGGCTGAGGCATTCGATTTTGACGATCGGTGGTTTGACGAACGCACTTGGCGGGTCTCGCGACCGGCGCCCGAAGGCCTGGATGAGGCAATCGACCTGATTCGCGCGGCGAAGCGTCCTCTCATTGTTGCGGGCGGAGGAGTTATCTACTCGGATGCAGCTGGTGCACTATCGTCGCTGTGCACGGCAACAGGATTGCCAGTTGCTGAGACGCAGGCTGGTACCGGCAGTTTGGAATGGAAGCATCCAAGTCGTCTTGGTGCGGTTGGAGTTACGGGAAACCTCGCTGCAAATCGCGCTGCGGCTGAGGCTGACGTGATAATAGGAATTGGTACCCGCTGGTCTGACTTCACCACTGCGTCGCGAACCCTGTTTTCGGGCGAGGCCAAATTCATCAACATCAACGTCAGTGGTTTTGACACCAGCAAGATGATGTGCGAGGCGCGTGTTATTGGTGACGCCCGCACGACGATTGAGCTGGTTGAAGGGGAGCTGCAAAGGGATTCGTGGTGCGTTGAACCACAGTGGCGGGATCGCTGCACATCTCATACCCGGGAGTGGCGGGCAGAAAGAGAGCGTGTGTTCTCGGGTCATTCTTTGACGCAGGCTGCAGTAATTGAGACTGTCAATCGTGTATCGGATGGCGCTGGAATCGTAGTCTGTGCTGCAGGCAGCATGCCAGGCGATCTACATAAGCTGTTTGATCCCGCTGACGATCAGCACTACCACGTCGAGTACGGGTACTCGTGCATGGGCTACGAAGTCGCCGGCGGCCTAGGAGCAGCGATGGCTGCGCCAGATCGCCACGTCTATGTGATGGTAGGGGATGGATCCTGGCTGATGATGAGCTCAGAGCTTGTTACTGCGATGCAGGAATCCGTTTCGATGACGGTAGTTGTTGTTGATAACCATGGCTATGGCTCGATTGGAGCGCTCAGTGAATCACTGGGAAGCGAGGGGTTCGGTACCCGATATCGCAAGCGTTCGGGAAGTGGCTTGCTGGATGGCGATGTGCTGGAGCTCGACTTTGTGGCTCAGGCGAAGGGGTTCGGCGTACCAGCCGTCCAGGTCACGTCTCGCGAATCATTGGAACTGGAGCTCAAAGCTGCAAGTGACTCGGCCGGTCCGCGGGTGATAGTTGTGGAAACGGATCCTGCAGAAAAAGTGCCGGGATACGGCGCCTGGTGGAGTGTTCCGG
>CAYTTD010000045.1:0-8820 GCA_964440595.1 uncultured Gaiellales bacterium | reverse complement strand
AACGTTACGTCATTGGTCGCGTCTTGGGATTTCAGCGTTGCTGCAACGCGACCGCTAACCTCATCGACGTCAATGCGCAACAGTGCAGACTCAATGCCGGTGGCGGTGATCGCTGCTCCCTTGGCTGTTGCGCTGCCCCGGGGCGCAGCAACCTGATCGAGCGGAACCAGTTGCAACGGCGGCACCTTGTGCAAGAGCTGTACGCTGCCATCAAGCCGTTCAGCAATCGCGTCCAGTGCCGCACCTGAGGGGTTGAATGCATGCGGTTCACGGTCAGCACCAAGCGAGATCAGCAGCTCTTCCACAAGACCACGAGCTACCTGCATCGCACGCATGGTTCGTGAGGGCATCTCGAGATGAACATCATCAACGCTGCACCCCCCAATCGAGTCATGTGGCTGATTCTTCAATGCAAGACGCCAGGCATGCCTAAGGAATGCCGTAGGCGCCGATCGATAAACACGCGAGGCGATTGCCATCGCGAGAAGCGGCTCAACGTACCGCTCAAGATTCGTCTGCAGGGCTACATTCTGTTGCTTTAGGGGAATTCGAGCTGAGAAAATTGCGGCAAGTATGGGGGCGTGCAGGGCACCACGAAGCTCGCCCGTGTACTCCCCTAACTTCTCAACGCCACCTGCTGATTCAATGCCCCTAGACACTGCGTCCGCGATCTCGCGCAGGCCACTGATCTGAACCTTCGCGCAACCTTGGCCTAGCGCATCCGCGATTCGATCAGCAACTTCCGGCAACGCCGGATTGATCGTCTCATGATCGCAACCAGCGGCGAACAGCAGCACGTTGCAGCGCGCCCTTTCTGCAAGGTGTTCAGCAAGGGGCATAGCTACGTCCACGTGGTTTGAATTATCTGCTGAATGGTGCTTTGAGAGACGCTCGGCATTGCAATATCCATTCGTATAGGTCGCGGTCTGAACGATCGCAGTAACAGAAGAACCATCTGGCGAACGCCACCTGAATTCACTTCCCAGATCTACCGCCTCGTCGCCCATGCCACGAGAAAAGATCGACGTGCCAATGCCAAAACCCTGGAGGATCTGAGGCATCTGCGCCACGTGACCAAAAGGGTCGGGCAGATAACCAACCGGGGGTGGTGTGGCTCCATAGCCAATTGCTGAACGACGCCCCTCCAGCAGGTTACGAATAAGCGACTCGCCAGAGACGAGGAACTCGTCGGGGAGGATGTACCACGGCCCAACTTCCAACCGCCCGTCAGAAATAAGGTGGGTCAGCCTCGACCTGTTCTCGGGGCGAATGGCAAGGTAGTCATCCAAGACAATTGTTTGCCCGTCGAGAACGTAGCAGGAGAACGAAGGGTCATCCTCGAGAACCTCGATTATTCGATCAACAGCAGAGACCAGCTGCATCCTGAACCGCTCAAACGGGTGATACCACTCGCGATCCCAGTGTGTGTGGGAATAGATCATTACCTTCCACAGCGTGGTCGGATCAGGGGGTTTTGGAAGCGTTGCAGTTCCTGCGCTCATGGCAAAGACCTCCAGCAGTCATGGATCGCCTGGGACTAACCGCAATAACCTATCAACGGCTGGGGATATCACGATCGCGAAGATCACCATGGTAGAAGCCGCGTTAGCCACAACCGCGAGCGGTTATCACTTCAACCCGCCAACGCATCCCCATCGACTTCAACGCCATCTTCTACTGCGGCAGAGTCATCCGACTTCGCGCCAATGACATCTTCAACACGCTGCGGCTTATATACGTTCATGCCAGCTGCACCTAGTTGCCAGTTCCACGTAAAAAGAGCCAGCAACACCAGCGCAGCGGCCATGCTTATAGAGATTCTCGCAGCAGCAACTACGAGCACGCCCGATCCGCTCGCGGTTCCAAGCGCGAAACCGGCGGCCGCCAAAAGCAGCGCCGCAATGTACAACTTTCCAGTTCGAAGTTCAGCCATGACCGTCTGCTGGTAGCATCGGCATATGAACGCTGCAGACTTTAGCCCCGAATCAACGACGATCACCTCAGACTCAATTGATTTTGAGTCAGAAGATGTACAGAAGCGCTGTGTTGCAACAATCAGGGCGCTTGCGATTGACGGCATACAGAAGGCGAACTCCGGGCATCCTGGCGCGCCTCTTGGCTTGGCGCCGATTGCTCATCGACTGTTCTGGAAACACATGAAGCACGATCCAACCACACCAGAGTGGCATGACAGGGATCGCTTTGTGCTCAGCTGCGGACACGCCTCGATGCTTCTTTACAGCGTTCTGCATCTTTGCGGCTACGACGTAACCATGGATGACCTGCAGAGCTTCAGGCAGCTTCACTCGCGCACGCCAGGGCACCCCGAACGCGGTGAGCTGCCTGGTGTTGAGACAACTACCGGCCCACTTGGTCAGGGATTTGCCAACGCTGTGGGCATGGCAATAGCTGAACGTATGGTTGCCCACCTCCCCGCTGCACCGGTAACCGACCACTACACTTGGGTGCTGGCAAGTGACGGTGACATGATGGAAGGCGTTGCCTCTGAGGCAGCCTCTCTCGCTGGACACCTGGGGCTCGGAAAGCTGATCGTGTTCTATGACGACAACCGTATTACGATCGATGGCAAGACAGACATCTCATTTAGTGAGGATGTTGGAAGGAGATTTGAAGCTTACGGCTGGCAGGTCATTAGACTCGATGACGTGGAGAGCTTCGAGGCGATTGATGCCGCTGTCGATGAGGCGAGAGCAGACGGCGATCGCCCTGCCCTGATCGTCGCCAGAACTCACATTGGCTATGGTAGTCCGCTGCAGGACACATCCAAAGTGCATGGAGCTCCTCTTGGCGAGGACGCCGTACGCGAGACCAAGAAGTTTTTCGGGGTGAACCCTGACCTGCACTTTGATGTTCCGGAAGAGGTACGCGAGGCCTACGCGGTTGTTCGTGATTCTGGCAGGCAGCTTCGCTCTGCCTGGCAGGATGCCTGCGATGCAGAGGGCAAGCCACAATCCTTTGATGGCCGCTTGCCAGACGGATGGAATGATGCGTTGAGCGAGCACCGCTTCGAAGCTGGAGCATCTCTCGCAACAAGGCAGGCGTCGCAGATCGCGATCAACCTGATTGCCCCGAGCGTGCCGAACCTAGTGGGCGGCTCCGCAGACCTGGCTGAGTCCAACCTGACGGATATCAAGGACGACGGAATTGGCCACGACTTCTCTGCCAGTGATCGCGGCAGAAGAAACATAAGGTTTGGCATTCGCGAACATGCGATGGGAGCTGTTCAGAATGGCATGCTCGCCCATGGTGGTCTTCACGTATTCACCGGCACCTTCCTCGTGTTCAGCGACTACATGCGTCCCGCAATCAGGCTCGCGGCACTCATGGGGTTGCCAGCGACGTACGTGTTCACCCATGACTCTGTCTATCTGGGAGAAGATGGTCCAACCCACCAGCCTGTTGAACACGCCTGGGCATTGCGATGCATTCCAGGTGTTCGAGTCATTCGACCCGCGGAAGCCGTAGAGACATTGGCAGCTTGGGAAGTCGCAATGCAGCAGTCGAAACCAACAGCACTGCTGCTGACCAGACAGAAGCTTCCTGTGCTTGAAGGCGAGCTCGCTGATCTCGCACGCGCCGGCGTCAGGCGAGGCGGCTACACCCTTTACAGCAGCAGTGGCGATGGAGAACCTGACGTCATCCTGATCGGAACAGGATCAGAGGTAACGCTTTGCCTGCAAGCCAAGGATGCCCTGGTGGAAAAAGGCATCACGGCAAACGTCGTCAGCATGCCATCGATCGAGATCTTTGCCGAGCAGACCAACGAGTGGAAGCAGCAGGTGCTACCGCCGAACGTTGAGGCCAGGGTTGCCGTTGAGGCAGGCTCCACAATTGGCTGGCGCGAGTGGGTCGGAGCCCACGGTGCCGTAGTTGGCATTGATTCGTTTGGCTGCAGCGCTCCGGGGGATCAGGCTGCAGCCGCGCTTGGCATTAACGTGGAAGCCGTTGTTCGCGCAGCCCAAGAGTCAATTGAGAATGCAAACAACTCCAGAGCTTGAACGGAGACACCATGCGGATTGCAATTGCATCAGACCACGCCGGCTTTGCGTTGAAACAATACCTCGTTGATTGGTTGACGCCGCGAGATGGCCTTGATGTTGCTGACCTTGGAACTGACAACCCTAACGACTCGGTCGACTACCCGGACTTTGCCCAGGTTGCGTGCAACAGCGTGGTGACGGGTGGCGCGGACAGGGCAATTGTCGTCTGCGGCTCTGGTGCCGGCGCCTGCATCACCGCCAACAAGATTCGTGGAATTCGCGCCGCTGTTTGCCATGACGTATACACAGCACATCAGTGTGTTGAGCACGATGACGTCCAGGTTCTTTGCCTTGGTGGAAGAATCATCGGCACGGCCCTTGCCGAGGAAATTGTGGATTCCTTCCTGGCAGCTAGTTACACACAGGATGAACGCCACGCGCGGCGCCTTGAAAAGATTTCCCAGATTGAGAATGCAAGTTGACCAAACACTGAATTGGAGGACCGACAATGGCAACGCTTGATGAGCTGTATGAGACTGGTCAGTCAGCGTGGCTCGACTCGATCACTCGCGAGTGGCTTGATGATGGTACCTTGGGTGCATGGATAACGGAGAGGGGCATTCGCGGCGTTACGAGTAACCCCTCCATATTTGCAGCAGCGCTGAAGAGCAGCACCTACGATAGCGAGATACACGAGCTTGCCGAGCAGGGTCTCGACGATCGCGAAATATTCAGCCGCATCGCAACGTCAGACATAGCCCGAGCTTGCGACCTGCTGCTCCCACTATATGAGGCGAGTGGGCACGACGATGGATTCGTCTCGATCGAGATTGAACCCGATCTTGCAAACGATGGCGCTCAGAGCATCGTACGCGGAATTGAGCTCTGGCGCGAGGTGGATCAACCAAATCTGATGATCAAGGTACCGGCCACCAACGAGGGTTTGAAGGTGTTCGAGGAGCTGGTATTCGACGGCATCAACGTAAATGTAACCTTGCTGTTTGCTGTTGAGATGTACGAGAGGGTTTTGCACCACTGGATGAATGCGCTCGAACGAAGGGTTGATGCGGGGCGCAATCTTGACGTGTCTTCAGTCGCCAGCTTCTTCGTGTCGAGGGTCGATACAAAGGTTGATGCGCTGCTTGCTGAGGACTCTCCGCTGCGTGGGAAGGTTGCGGTAGCAAACGCCCAGGCTGCCTGGCTGGCGTTTCGTCGCAACGAGGGATCAGATCGATGGAAGGCGCTGAAGGAGAATGGCGCTCGCGCACAGAGGCCACTTTGGGCAAGCACAGGCACAAAGAATGCTTCCTACTCAGACGTGTTGTACGTTCAACCCCTGATCGCGCCGGGCACAGTAAACACGTTGCCGCTGGCAACTATCGAGGCATTTGAAGATCACGGCATTGCGCGTATTGGCCTAACAGATGAGGTTGCCAAAACCGGTGCTCTTCTTCTCGACACTCTCGCCGAGTCAGGCATCAGCCTGAGCGATGTAACTGACGAACTTCTGACAGAAGGAGTGCAGGCATTCGTCGATGCATTTGATGCGCTTATCGCTTCGATAGCAGCACGTAGAACCGCTGCGATCAGTTGATCTAGCTGACTGCCCAGCCAACTACCGCGCCGGCAACTACGGCACCGGCAACCATTCCAACAGCGATCTTGGTGCCTTTGGGAAGATTCTTCCATCCGAGGAAGCTGTCTTTGAGAACGCCACCATTCGGAGGTTCAACCTTCTTGCCGGGAACATGTTGCGCCTCGTTCAGAGAGTGATCGATCAGCGCAAGACTCTCTAGCGCCTGACTGACGGATGGTGGCGCGCCATCTGGCGCAAAGCTCAGGTGGTGGGAGAACGCTTCCATCTCGCGCCCGGCCTGTTCAAAGAACTCCGGCCGCCAGAGATCAAGCTCTTCCACTGGTGCACGAAACAGCAGGTTGTGAACGCGGTTGATGGCAGCATCGGTAACCATTCGCCCCTCGGTGACGCCCGCAAGATCATCTGCATGTACTGCCCCTTCAACAAAGCGAGGCACCTGATTGTTCGGATGGCCTGGCTTAACCGCAGGGTAGATGTACTTGCGTGCATCAACCAAAGGAGTTCGAATTTCAGGAAACTCCTTCATAGCTTCCTTGGACGGCATCGACTTGCCCTCAATCTTCTTCAGCTCGGTGCGCGCCTTTTCAGTGAACTCGCGAATTCGTCCGACCTCACCGGTAACGGTTGACTCGCCGGGAACCCACTGGGCTGACTCCGCGCCATCAAACATCAAGCCTTTCGCGGGCATGGGAAGATACGCCTTGACCGGCGGTGATGTAATTGAATTAGTAGTCAAGATCGCCTCCTGATCCGCCGCCGTCCCATGGGTCGCCATAGTCGTTGCCACCGCTCGAGCCGCCACTGTACGGGTCGCCATATCCTGAGTCACCTGAAGAGCCACCAGAGCTACCGGAGTTGCCACCGGACGAACCACCAGAGCTACCACCTGAAGATCCTCCAGAGCTGCCACCACTTCCCTGGTTCTGCTGCTCCTGGCGCCTGCGCTCTTCCTCCTCGGCGCGCCTTCGTGCCTCTTCCTCCGCTCGCCTTTGAGCCTCCTCCTCTGCGCGACGACGCTCCTCCTCGAGACGACGCTGCTCTTCCTCCCAGGCAATCAACTCGCGATGCAGCTCATTCTGCAGAGACGAGGTGCGCCCTGAGTCGCGATGGCGATCCGTAATCACCCAACCGGAGTCACGTCGAGATGTCGCTGTCGATTGTGTGTCATCAAGCAGCCGAACCCACTCGCGGAAGTAGCTCAACTCGTCTACATATGCGCTGCTCCAGTCATGAAAGCTGGGGCGATACTCCTCATACTCAGTCTTACGGTCGTTCTGATACTCAGATACGCCTTCTATATCGCCGAGCTGCTCATCCCATCCTTCGCCACCTCCGCCTCCAAGGCGGTAGGCGTGATACTGACCACCGGTACCTTCAATGGCGGCGTAACGTGTGCCATGAGATGAGTCTGCTCGATCGACAATCCAATCGATGATCGCTGATCTGCTTGAAGACGTATGAACGTGCTCTACGGCTCCGCCCTGCCCCCATATGTTCATGCCAATCGGCTCGGAGGGATCAAATGGAATTGCGCGATCCACGAAGCTCCACCCGCCGGAAACCGCGACGTGAATCTTCTTGTTCGATCGCAGCATAAGCCGATCATCGCCGCCCAGCGCTGACAACGGTTGCGACCCTGGCCCGGTACCATCAATCATGTAAACGGCCCAGCCATCAGCAAGCTGTACGAGGGCGTGGCGCCCACCGGCGTTGTAGGAGTTCGCCGCGGCTTCTTCACGCGAGTTCCACGTGCCGACTACGCCACCAAGCCTGCCTATGTCGTTGCCATTAATCTCGTACCTCTTACCGGTCAACGAGCCAGCATCGGCACGAGTCACCGCAGCAACGTCAACGACTGGCACTGACGCAGCAGTGCCACTGTAAAGACCTGACAGCTGATCACCACGCAGCAGCTTTGCCTGCTGATCGGGCCCAACAAGACTCTGGATGGAACCTGCACCGCCGCTCGATGAGTTAACCGCATACGCAACGATGCGATCACCAACCTTTACAAAGACATGCTGACGTGTTGTCTGTTCGAACACGGTCGATGCAGCCTGACTCATGTTAGGAAATTCACCGAGAATCTCGCCAATGCGCGAGATCTCTCCCGACTCAAGCACGCCGAGTCGCTTGCCAACCAATGACTGTGCAGCATCGGCGCCCAGTGACGAAACATCCAACATCGGTAACGATTCCCGGTCTCGCTCCATGACGCCATAGCTGTTCTTGCCTGATACAAATCGAGCCAATGAGTCAGGAGTAAGGTTGGTCATAGCCTGAGAGTCGTGGGCGCTTCCACCTTCGATCTCGTAAGCGAAAAATCTTTCACCAAGCTGTGCAACAAAGCGCTCCCGACCGCTCTCAAATGCATCAACCTCTGCCGTAGCCCGATCCGGAAATTCTCCCACCAGCGCGCCTATGCTCACAAATGTATCCTGGTCTGTCTTACCAATTCGCTTTCCGACGAGGTAGCCAGCATCCTCTGGCCCCATCTGCTTCAGATCGATCTCAGCAACCTTGCGCGATGCGGTGAACTCACCAGCGGCTTCACCAACTGTCAACACCTGATCATCCACCACGATCTGTGCTGCCTCGAGCGGCACCCTTGTGCCTCGTGCCCGAACCTCACCAGGGAACGCAGGCCCCGACAGCCGATAGATGTGGAATCGATCACCAGCAGGTAACACGACAAGCGGCTCAGACGTCTGACGATTCTCAAACAGCCACAGCTCTGCATCCCGCTGTGAAGATAATCCGTCGTCCGGCGAAATCCGATTTCCAACGACAAGCTTCGTGTGGCTATTGTCAGTACCGATCTGTGCACCGACCAACTCATCGCGTACACGCTCGTGGGGCCCACGCAGATTGACTTGTTGGGCAGCTGGCACACCGCTGTTGACCATCTCGCCTTCGGCATCTGCTTCACCAGCAACGAGCAGATCGCCATCCTGGGTCTTCACTGCAGCGAATTCAGGCGTGCGATTACCCAGGTCGATCTTGCCTGGCCCCTCCTGATCAACATCAAACCTTGATACATCCAGCAATCCGTAACGATCATTTGAAGTCTTGTGAATTGCAACGTCATCATTCGTTGCATAGGCCGCCGCTACGGCATCGTCGAGCGATGAATATGAGACGCCGCCAATGTACTCCTTCTCCTTGGGAGAAAATATTCGGGAGACACCAAGAAGAGTTGCACCAACACCGATTGCTATCAAT
>CAYTTD010000044.1:0-8862 GCA_964440595.1 uncultured Gaiellales bacterium | reverse complement strand
GATTTTCTGCTGGGGATACTGGTAATGCGGTGACAGTCGGGCGCAATATCTACGTGAAAGACACATCCGCTCTCAACAGAATGACTTCCTGGGAAGGCCGGCGCTGGCTTGTTCACGAACTTGCTCACGTCATGCAGTGGCGCCAGATATCAATGCGAGTTGGTGACGAGGCTGCAGCTTCACGGAAATACCTCACGGCATACCTCGCTGGCATTGCAATAACGCCGCAGGGTCCACGACCAGGAGCAGCATTTACCGGAATGTGGAACTGGATACGCTCGGGCTTCAAGGGATCAGTCGTCGATGCAATTCATGACAATCACTGGATGGAGAAGCAGGCTGAGGAAATTGCAGTTAAATTTCGCGACACAACCTGACCCGATCGTTACCTTATGCCTGGCACATGCCTCCAGGCTCGAATTGCAGCAAGAAGCGCAGACTCCCTTCGTTGGGATGTCATGTGGCTGATCAATGACTCAAATCCTCCCCACTTCCCAACGCTTGTTGCGATGGTGTGGGCTCGGGTGAATCGCCGAATCCCTTCTGCGCCATGCCGGCGCCCCATGCCGCTGGATCTGACTCCGCCTAGTGGGGCGTCGTAGGCAAAGTAAACGAGGAGAACCGAATTAACGCAAACCGATCCAGCGTTTATGCGCTTGGCAATCCTCTCTCCTTCTGACCGACTCGATGCCCAAACGGAAGCGTTGAGACCATAATGCGAGTCGTTTGCCATCTCAACGGCCTCCTCCTCGCTCGAGTATGGATAAACAGACACAACCGGACCAAACACTTCCTGCCTATGAAGGTCCATGGATTCATCCACGCCAGTTAACACCGTGGGTGCATAGAAACTGGAACCAACGTTTCGCAGCCTTCTGCCGCCGGTTACGCAGACAGCACCCGCCTCAATAGCCTGGTCAACCATCTTTTCAACCTTGTCTGCATGCTTGTCGCTAACCAGACAGCCCATATCAACATCCCAGCCATTTGACCAGCCAACTCGCGCCCCGACAAATCTCTCGGCCAAAGCTCGGGTGAACTCGTCGAACATTGACTCATGAACGTAAACCCGCTCGATACCAATGCATGTTTGGCCTGCGTTGAACAAAGTGCTGTTTACAAGTCCGGTGACTGCGTCGCGAATCCTTGCTCCGGGTGCAACGATCATTGGATTCTTGCCACCGAGCTCCAGCGAAAACGGCTTCATGCCATCGATCGCATGATGAGCCACAACCTGACCAACGGTGGCCGAGCCCGTAAATCCGACATAGTCAACGTTTTCAATTAGCGCCGGCCCAATATCTGCACCAGAACCATTGACGGCAATAAACGCATGCTCAGGTAACCCAGCCTCTATTAATAACTCACGCGCGAACTCAACAGAAAGCGGAGTCATCTCGGACGGTTTGGTAACTACGGTATTACCGGCCAAGAGCGCCGGCAAGGCGTCTCCCACTCCCAAGATTAGAGGAAAATTCCAGGGAGTGATAAGTCCCACAACTCCATGGGGCATCCATGACATGCTGGCACGTGTAATTCCGGGCACAGGCGCGAGCGTCGCACGTGACCCGAGGTGGCGAGGTCCGTGCACGCTGTAATAGCGCGCCGTGCTTGCAACTACTGCAAGCTCTGTCAAAGCATCTCGCCTGGACTTTCCCGACTCCGATTGAATGACGTCGAGAACTTCTCTAGACCTGCTGATCAACAGGTCGTGGAACTTTCGTAAGACAGACGCACGCCTTTCAACCCGTATTGATCCCCACGTGCGTTGCGCGGCGCGGGCATATCTGACCGCCGCAACCACATCTTTTTCAGTCGACGCATCAACGCAACCAGAGACTTCACCGGTTACCGGCTGCCGCACCTCAATTACTTCTTTATGAATTTCCATATTGACAACTTACCCCTCGGGTAACGGTTTGCAACCCTTCGTGGTATTGTCGCTCGACACGACGTGCATCGGCGTTTTCGGGCGGCACACTGGATGCACAACCATTGGGGGATACATGTTGACGAGAATCGTACTTGCACTTGCCATGGCTGGATTGGTTGTATTTGGTGCAGCCTCGGCCGCTGGAGGAGCAGCAGAGAACAACCCAAATGATTTCAAGCTTCAGAATGCCTCTACAACTACAAGTGGAGAGTTCTTTGGAGCACGAGGATTCAGAAACCACGCAGCGAGCTCAGGAAACTACAAAGAACTTCTTGGCGAGAGGCCGCTATTCAAAGATGGCGAGATCATCGTCAAGTATCGACGATCTGCTACCCCCGTAGAAATCAACCGTATTCGCTCACGTGTAAGCGACGTTGAGGTTCTGCCGCTCAAAGGCATTGAGGTACAGAAGCTTCGGTCAGGTGAGAGCGTTGCAGAAGGTGTTCGAAGAGCCGAGCGAACGGATGGTATTGAGTGGGCTGAGCCAAACTGGCTGCGCTACCCTCTTTTGAAGCCAGATGATTCGCGCTATTCAGAGCAGTGGGGCCACAGCAACGACGGCAGCGACGTGGTTATTGCACCTACCGATCAGATGCCCGCGACTGTCACCATGGAGGCAAAATCAGGCAACGATATCGGCAGCGAAGCAGCATGGAACACAACTACGGGAAGCGCAACATCAATCATTGCCGTGCTTGATTCAGGCATAACATTCGAACACCCCGACCTCGCTGACAACATCTACTACAACGAGGGTGAATTGGGAGATGGGCGCGAGGCAAATGGCAAGGACGACGACGGAAACGGCTACCGCGACGACTGGCGCGGATGGGACTTCTGCGGCGTTTTGAACAGCCGCTTCGAGTGCAAAGGCGACAACGATCCCCACGACATTGCCGCCACGACATTCCACGGAACCCATGTTGCCGGAATCGCTGCAGCAAAAGGTGACAACGGCTACGGAGTAGCAGGCGTTTCATGGAATTCAAAGATTGTTCCAGTAAAGATCTTCGGCTCGACATCTTCGGTTGAGACTGCAGACCTCCTGCGGGCATTCCGCTACGCCGAGAAAAGAGGAGCCAAGGTTGTCAATGGCAGCTTTGGCGGAGGCGGCTATTCAAAGGCCGAATTCGAGGCACTGCGTTCGATGAACGATGTACTGTTCGTATTTGCCGCCGGCAACAGCGGCGTGAACATGGATCAGGCAACGGATGAATATGCGATCGATTATCCGGCGTCATACTCCAAGTCACTCAATAACGTGATGAGCGTTGCATCAAGCACGCCATCAGGCTCCATGTCTTCGTTCAGTAACAGCGGTAAGACTCGCACGGACATCGCAGCGCCAGGATCAGCAATCATCAGCACCTGGCACCAGACCGAAACCTGGTTCAAGGATCTATCCATGAATGACGTATTCAGCGACTGGACACCAGCGGGCACTGGAGATTTGTGGGATTGGCAGCAATATATTGGTCTTTCGCCAGCTCCACTCCAGCTTGAAAAAACGAATTGCTCAACAACGGAGACAGAGAATTTATCCATTACATCCTGCGACATAAACATCGTGATGAAGTATGCGGCAAACGCCGATACATACATTTCAACACAGGAGCCAATTGACCTGACCGGAGTCACAGAGTGTCGCGTTGCCGTAGCCGCTGACTGGAAGTTTGGTGACGAAGGAGACTACATGGCCCTTGAGGCCAGCCACGACAACGTCAACTGGCACAGGCTAAAGAAATTCACAAGCAAGAACTATGTTCAGGGAATTCATGACAAGAATGAAAATGGATTTCCCGACCTATACGAGTACAGCCTCAAGAAATTCGCGGGAGCCAAGGTATACCTGCGTTACCGTCTTGTGACAAATGCCAATGACAACGAAGGAAGCGCCTCAATCTACGCAACAGCGATTGACGGCTGCAAAGGTGCAGGCTCGATCTCCTGGACACACCTTGATGGCACGTCGATGGCATCGCCTTATGTTGCTGGAGCCGCCTCGTTAATGTATTCGCTCTACCCCGATGCCTCGCCCGCATGGGTCCGCCACGTCATAAATGGCGGAGCTCGGAAGTCACGCGTTTGGCGCGATCGGGTCAGGTCGGGAGGTCACCTGAATCTTCCTGGAGCATTCGCGGCAGCTGAATCAGCTACGACTCCCGTTGCGTTCAACGTCATAAACCCAACCAGAAAAATAGCAATCACTGAGCGGGCCAGAACGATTACCTGGAACGCATCTGGCAGCAAATCAGGCATCAAATCCTATGATGTGATTCTGGACGGAAAAAAGGTCGCAACAACAAACAGCAAAACAACGGAGTATCGGGTGTCAAAGCGTCTACGTCTTGGCAATCACACCGTGAAGATCACCGCGACAACCAATGACGGACAAACCACATCAACACCATTGGTGAAATTCACAAGAAAGCTGGTTCCCGTTCCAACGGTAACTCAGGTGAAGAAAACCAATGGGGCCCTGAAACGCAAAAAATGCGGCAAATCAGACCGACGGCCATGCACGTTGAAACGCAACACCGCCTTGCTTGTAAGAGGTCGTCTTGGATTGCCCCGGGGCGCCAAGCCACCAAAGAGGGTTGCGCTGGAGATACAGGGGTTCGATCAGGGGCTCCTGGAAAACACGATGTCGACGCAGAATGGTGATCCAATCGAAAACATGCTCAGTGATACATGGTACGCCATCGATCGCAAGCTGGCTCGCACGAATGGCAGACGCCCTGTCACGTTCAAGGTGAAAGACCTTCAACCCGGCATGTATCGCGCTCGATTGATCGTCGGGCAAACCAGAAAGACGATTCAGGCAACCTCCACCTGGTCATACTTTGAGGTCAAGAAGAAGGGAAAGAAAAAGACCTGATGCAGCCGCAGCGCCGTTCAGCCAGGGAAGCATGGGAATCGCTCCCAGCGCGAAAGCAGTTCGCGCTCGCCCTGGCCACGTTCTTTTTGATCCTACTTGGATTTCACCTCAGCTCTTTTCCAAGGCTTGGAGTAACGATGAAGGTCTTGTACTCGGTTGGCGAGGCAGCAATCCTCGCCCTTCTTACGGTGTTTGCCACCCGTAGTGAGCAAGCTCGTTCAAACACTAAAAAAGATCAGGAGTGAACTGAACCACCCCGTGGATCTCAGTGACGCCTAAATGAGCATTGGCTCCATCTCCAAGGGGCTTCATCATGCACCCCCCAGTGGGGTCAATAAAACGTCGCACCTCACTGCGTTGCTTACATGCTGCATCGAAGACCAGTGACTCAGGAGACGACCTAAAAGTTACGGCGGTCCGGCCATCGGCAACTTGCTGACTCCAACCACGCAACGCCTTGACAAGCTCTGCAGCAGCAACGTCATCCAACGCGTGAGCCTCAGCAATACAGAATTCACCTGGCCAGCGCTTTGCATCTTCCTCACGATTGTAGATCCCTCTACCTATTGATGCGTACCCAACGATCTGTTCATTCTCACGCCAAAGAACCCCAACTTCCCCTCTCTCGATCTGGGACTCGAAGCTGCACCACCCTCGAGAGGCCGGCGTCCTGACAATGGCACCGTGAGTGCTCCGAGCCACCAAATCGTATAGATCTGCAATGCGCCTGAAGTCGTCTTCAACCGCATTGGTGAACCTGTAGCCACCTGAAAGATCGTTGGTGCCCGACGTGCGTCCCGGCGATCCGACGTGGACAGACAAGTACCATGCGTCACCAACGGAGCGCCATCCGAGTGGCGTGTAGAAGTCCTCTATACCATAGAGCAGACCCGCCACACAATCCTGTTCCCGGGTCATGAACTCATCCGCCAAACCCATGAGTTGGCGTGCATACCCCTTGCCACGAGCGGCCACCGGCGTCTCGACATTTCCAATGCCACCTATGGCGACACAGCGACTTCCCGGCATAAGGTTCATGTTGAGTAGATCTACCGTCAACGAACTTACGACGTTTGATTCTCCGGAGATCAACTGTAGATGAAATCTACCTTCCTGCCCGTCATCCTGAAAAATATTCAGCTCTTTATTCATTAAATATCTACTTTATCTACCCTGACCAACAGAGGCCACATCCGGCATTTGTGTTTCGTTTTTCAAAATACTTGCTTGCGCCACCCCATTCAAAATGCTTATGGTGGGTAACTCCCATGGGACGCCCCAACCAAAAATCGTCCCGGAGGTTTCTCACCACGGCCTCCCCAGCAGTGGTGATATTCACTATTGCCAACCTCGTGTTTGGCGCCTCCGGATCACATGCAACTGGTGTCAGAAGCTGGACCAGTGAATTGAACCGCGATCTTGCGCGGGTTGTAAGCCTGCAGTCTGAGATTCGTGATTTGAAATCACAATCCAGAGCCCTCAAGAGCGAACGAAACTCGCTCACTGTTGTTGTCGAGGAGCGGCTCGTTGCGCTCTACAAAGCGGGAGATGCGTCTGTGCTTGATGAGTTCTTCAACGCAGGGTCGTTTGATGCAATGACGGAGTTGGCAAACGTTTCAGAGATGATCGAAAGGCACAACGCTCGCGAGTTTGATCGGTTCATGCGGGTTGTTGATGAACAGAAAAACACTGCGAAGCGCATGGAGAGGGCACGCAAGGATCTTGAGGCGGCCAGAAGCCAGATCAAGCACGACCGCAGGGAGCTATGGAAGGCACATAAAGCCGCTGAGCGCGCAGCGAGAAGGCGGGCACGAATGGCAAAGGTTGCTGATTCTCCGTTGATTCCACGAGCTCTTTCGCCAGAGAGCGTAACTTCAGCGACCGCCAGCGAAAAGCCTCAAAGCAGACCTGAGCCGACACCGGAGCCCACACCAGCAAACCAAGCTGTGGCGGGCAGTGCAGGGTTTGTAGAAACCGGAATAGCCTCTGTCTACGCCTCGTACTTCAACGGAAAACCAACAGCAAGTGGCGAGCCATTTGACCCAGGTGCGCTAACTGCCGCTCATCGAACGTTGCCACTTGGCTCGTGGGTTGTAGTGCACGGACCCGCAGGTAGCGTGCTGGTAAAGATCAATGACCGCGGCCCCTTCGTTTCAGGAAGAATTATCGATCTATCCCCAGCTTCTGCAAGAGCGGTTGGCGTCAACGGCACGGCCATGGTTACAGTGTCCGGCCAGCAATAGCGTGGTTTCTACGTGGTAACGAAAATCGAATCCTGCAATAATCATTAGCCGTAAACAGGGAATTCCAGGTGCTCAGTTGCATCTGCCAAAGCGAAGGGACCCCCAAACAATGATCGTAACAACACGAGAATTGTTCGACCACGCATACGGAAAGTATGCTGTCGGCGCATACAACATCAACAATCTTGAGCAGGCCATGGGCTTGTTCCGCGGAAACCTCGGCAAGGTCAACTCAGTTGATGACCCGGTCGACGATGCCGCAGCGGCACCTTTCATCATCCAGATCTCTCGTGGTGCACGCAGCTACACGGATAAGCGCATGCTCGAGGGCATCATCCGCACCGCAGAGGATGTCTTTCCCGATGCAATATTTGCCGTGCACCTTGACCACGGTACGGAAGAAGCATGCTACGAGTGCATCGACTCAGGTGTCTACAGCTCGGTGATGATTGATGCCTCTCACGAGGATTTTGAGGAGAACATCGCCATCACAAAGCGCGTAGTCGAGCGTGCACACGAGAAGGGAATCGTTGTTGAGGCCGAGCTCGGCATGCTGGGCGGAGTCGAAGAAGACATCTCAGTTGACGAGGATCACGCTTGCCTTACTGATCCCGATCAAGCCAAGGAGTTCGTTGAGAGAAGTGGCTGCGACTCACTTGCAGTTGCCATTGGCACCAGCCATGGCGCTTACAAATTCGCTGGCTCACAGGGACTTCACTTCGACCGGATTGAAGCAATCCAGAAACTCCTGCCAAACTATCCATTGGTCATGCACGGCTCATCGAGCGTTCCACGCGAGTGGGTTGACCGCGTGAACGCCGCAGGTGGCGAGATGGCCGGCGCAGCAGGCGTGCCAGAAGAGCACTACCTTCCGGCAGCCAAGCTTGGAGTAACCAAGGTAAATATCGACACCGACGGTCGACTTGTCTGGTGTGCGGTTCACCGCGAGAGCTTCCGAGATGATCCAAAGAACTTTGACCTGCGAGGACCAGGCAAGACATTCATGACCGAGTACGCAAAGTTCATTGCGCACAAGAACAAGATGCTTGGATCAGCTGGCCAACTTGCCGCAGTTCGCGACGTTTTGGCTGTGCCAGCCTGAAGGAATCAAGGCCAGGCAGAGAAAAACAAAAATAGCTGACTTAATACCCGGAAGGGGTGGAGGATCAAGATGGCCTCCGCCCCTTTCTTAATTCAACTATTTTGGCACGTCAATCTCAACTCGCTCATGGTTGGTTTGCTAGTACGTGCTTCTGATGACCCGCTTGCGTGAGCGCACGTCCAGGCGCTCACGCTATACGCTGCTTATTCGCGTCCTGCGAATAAGAGTCATCCTCCGCACGTACTAGCAAACCGACCATGGGGTGGATCTATTTGAATTAGCGTTGCCTTGCCTGAAATCATTTCGCCGTCTGAATGAGACATGGCGGTTGCTGACAAGCCCAATCTCCGTTTTCAAGCTGAGTCATATCGGGTAGACACCATTCCATGTCCAAGAAGTGTTCACGGTGTGGAAAGAAGTCTGACGACAGCATGTTCAGCTGCGGTTCATGCGGAGCCCCTCTTTACGATGGTGCCGGCCCCGCAACCTCGGGCAGCAGATTCACCGATGCAGTCACCGACCTGACGCATCAGCACACCGTTGAATCACCCCACGAACAACCAAATGAGGGCACGCTGATGCCCGTAGAGATGACCGATCTGTTGAACAACCCGACGGGCTCGGTCGACGCACATGGCAGCTCTGACTCCGCTACCAATGCAAGGGTTGCAAACCAGGAAAATGCCTGGGAGCAGCCATCTGCTGC
>CAYTTD010000043.1:0-8908 GCA_964440595.1 uncultured Gaiellales bacterium | reverse complement strand
AGTATTGAGTATGACGTTGCCCTGCGCCATCAGTCCAACTACATCACGATCTGGTGCTTGCGCCCCCAACATCCCGCCTGAGAGAAGAATGTTGGGAGCTTCAGTCTGAGCATTGTCGAAGGCGTTGTCGCTGGCAATACGTGACGTAGCAATCGTCACTCGATTCGCAAGGCCGTCGGCTGCTCCAGGCAAAGTCCCAGAAACTACAACGTCTCCGTCAAACAGAAGTACCAATTGCCTGTAATCGGATCGTTCATCCTTGGCAAGAGGTATGTCGACTCCAACCGGGTTGGAAGCACCCTTTACATAGACACTGCCATCGTTGCCAAAATTTACGATGTACGGCTCGCCGGCATAGCTATGACAGCTTACCTTGCCCACCGGTACGTTATTTGGATCCGAGTGGCATCGTTTGAGCATGTGGTTCACGCTCTTGTCCATAGCCAGCAGATCAACTTTCTTGGCCTCATTTTTCTGGCGTGCGGCGCTGCAGGAAGCGGGTGGCGAATCACCGAGATGTATTGGGACGTTGCCAGCCACGCTAAACGACGCGTCGGCGCCGCACGACGTTAGAGAAGTATTCTTGTAGTGGATTCCTTTGTTGGATCCTGAAAGCCACTCGTATCCAAAGTCTCCGTTGCTATGCACCTTGCCATCGACGCTTACCTTCATGGTTTCATGCCAGATTGGAGCATTGGTGACCATTTGATAGTCGGAGAACCACACCGACCTGAACTCAACTCGATAGATCACCGGCTTTGTTGTGAACTTCGTGCCCGCTGACGTGTCTGTTGCCCAGGCGCGCAGATAGACCACCAGGTTTGTTTGACCGATACCAGTGCTGTCCACCTTGGTGTATTGAGGCTTATGCACCTTGTAGACCTGCCAATATGAGTAGAGGTTGCCCTGCTTCTGTTTGACGGTCACCTCAAAGTCCGCATCCACTGGTGAAAATCCATCGGAGAGTAATGTTTGTCCGAGATTCCACTCCGCCGGCAACGACGCATTCGGAATCACTTCTGTCTGGTCAGTCAGGTTGTCAGCGACTGTGCTTGACAGCATGTAGTTGGTTGACGAATCGATTGCGCCGCTAGCAAGAGCATGCCGATATTGTTCGACAGCAGTATCAGCAGCCTGACTTCCAATACTCTTCTGCCTTTTCTGCTTTGAAGTAGCCATGCTTCCAAGCGTAGACATCATTACGATCCCCATCAGGATTGTGATGATCCCCATCATTACGGCAACCGTAGGCAGAGACTGGCCAGACTCATGTCCGATGAGCGATCGCTGCGCGTTGTTTAACCGAGTATCAAGCAAATTCACAGCTACTTTCATGCCTGCCTGAGTTGCGCTCTGCCGAAATCTTTTTTGAGCACAACCCGACCAGCAAAGGTGTGGGCCTTCGATTAATAATCGGCAGATTTTCCAAATTCTTTAGCCACTGCTCGCCCAAGGCATTACTGGCGCTAACCAGAAGCGCTGGTCATCTTCTTGTAGAAACAGCGTTTCAGGAACTGTATGATTGGAATACCGGATGCAGGTGCAATCGATTAGCTCAGCATTCGCACTCCAGCCGAAGTAGCTCAGTGGCAGAGCACTTGCATGGTAAGCAAGGGGTCGCGGGTTCAATCCCCGCCTTCGGCTCTGGCGATTATGCCCGTTTTACCACTATTTTCTGTGCTGCATTGTCGCCAACCCGGCTTCGGGCCTGAATGTCGAGCACAACCGATTGTCCCGACGAGAATCCACCGAATGCTGCAAGACAGTCGGTGAGATTCACGCTGAATTTAAGTGTTCTCGCGGGATCAATGGCCTCGTCACCTGACTGATCGTACATCCCTGCAGGCCCTGACGCCGAAGCGGGCACGATCTTCAACGATGTGTCAGTCGTTGAATAGGTTGAATTAGGGCAAATGCCTGGCCCTGCACTCATCGGTGGCGCGCCTCCACTGGTGAACGCTGAATTCGGGATATCTACAGTCCAGAGAAGTCGTCCAACATCAACCCAGGCTGGCTCACCACCAAACCCTTGTCTTTGAGGTCGCCACACTTCAAAGTCGAGCACGAAGTCTCCTGCATCAGATCCTGTTGTGCGCGCTGCAACCGTTATCGGGTTATTTTGGGTGCCTGGCGCAGTCTCGTTCGGCGGATAAGAGATGGTGTTTGTTGTAGTGCCGTCACCGAACGCCTTTATTGCTGGGTTCGTATTGAAGATGAAGTTCAACACTCCAGGTACGGCAACAGCTTCCAGGTCGTCCGGTATCTGAAAGAACATGTCTCCATTTGATATCTCCGAAGAAGATGCTCCCGGCCGAAGCTGGAAGTCTGATGACGAAGGATTTGCCACCATCTCACCAAGCCCGTCGCCATCAGCGTCAGACGCATCAGGAAATGCTGTCTCGCCCGTGCCCGTGATCATCTTTCCTGTACCACCGGCACTGCAGTAGCTAAGTCCTCCACAATCAAGCTCCACCTGCGTCCTATGTGGAATCATCGCGAAAGCGAGAGTTGCAAATGGTCTCATGGTGCCGTCAATCAGATCGGTATTCATTGCGGTGGGTAAGGCATTCCAGTTCAGAGACTTGTTCAGCTCAAGCTTCAGGTTTGAGAACACCCTGAATCCCTTGCGACCAATTCCAGCTGCGTACTGGGCATCAACATTGTCAAGATCCAGATCGCCGTCATCGTCAACGTCAAATGCTCCCGGAATTCCATCGTCATCCTCGTCGCCTCCGTCTTCAGCCTCAAAATCATTGGCCTTGATTGCCGCGGATTTTCCTGCTGCCGACATCACCAATCCCATCTTGCCAACACCGATGGGAATACCATTATTTGTTTTTGCGGTTGCCGCTCTGACCTGGTACTTCTTTCTGACTTTCTTCGCAACCGTTGCGAATCCATCCTTAACCTTCACCTTGCCAAGGTCAACGCCACCCTTGACGCCCATCACAGACTTCTTGGAGCCTTTCCGCGCAATCACAATCGGCCCTGCATATGATCCGTCACTCGCCTGAAGGTGGAGGGTTACCGCCTTGGCAGGCAATGCGATGCGAAATCTTCGGCGTCGTGATTCCGCGATAACTGCTTTTCCGCTGGAAGAAACAGCTATAACAGAGTAGCCAGATTTGTCGAGGGTGAGTGAGATCTCTTTCTTGTTTGCAGCCCCGGCCGGTGAAGCTGCAATCGCTGCTGCAACGATCAAAATCATGATCAAGAGGTTTGTCCATACGATGCTTTTTATGCGCGACGTCATTTGTGGGTAACCCTTTCTCCAATACAAGGCCTCTCGGAGACTACCCTTGCACTTCAAGTGTTGAAACATTGCCTCGACCAGTGCGAGCAGCCTCAACAAAGTGGGGAGAAGCCAGCCTCGTAACACTTCTGCAGGCTTGAAATTCATTGAGGCTTTCAAGACGGTTCGCCAAGCGTGTGTCCCACATGCGGAGCACGATCCTCAGACCAGGTGCCAACTCCAGCGCCGTCAACCCGACCTCAAGGTTGGCACTGTCGTCATCGGTTGCAGCAATCAGCGCGGCGGCCCGGCTAATCCCAAGCTCTTCCAACGATTCATTTTGACTGATGTCAGCAATCACGACGCTAACTCCAAGCCGTCTGGCGGACTCAACGTAGGCTCCGGCCGGATTCGACTCAATCGCGACGCAACGGTAACCTCGGGAGACAAGCTCCCTGACTACTCGATATCCGACGGTTCCAAGCCCGACGATTACCACATGCCCTCGCATTCGCCTGGCGCTGCCTCCAAACATTCTTGCAAATCGTTCACTGATCAACGCGTCGGCTATCAATCCAAAGAGCACAGCCACTACAAGCGCATCCAAAGCCAAAGAGATCAACATTCCTGCTACTGCAAATAGGCCGTTGGCAATTATGGTGTCGGTTGTAATTCCTGCATCTGTATATCCAAGGGTCAAAGTTGCAAGAAATGAGTCAAGTATGGAAGTACTCCACGCGTGGCCGCTGACTGCATGGATAACAACCGATTGAAATCCAACCAACAGGACAATGAAAGAAAGCAGGAGACGAAACAGTGATCTATGCCATAACTGTCTCCAGACTGCGAGGGCGTGACTCCCCTTGGCAGTGTCTAACGCTCGCCCGATTGAACCCCGATTTACCGGACCGGAATTTGGCCCTCCTTTACCGACGGCCAAATCAACGAGCGGGACTGCTGCATATTTTGTGGCACTGAGAACGGTGCAGTTGCCAATGACCCTTGCCAGGCCGGTGGTCAAGCCTGTATTGAACATTCTGATCACGATATGCGCATTCGGAAAAGCTTCTCGAACAGCTAACGCATCATGCATGTTTTCGACATCACGGTCATCTGTAAGCACAACTGATCTCGGGTTGTCTGGAAGTTTTTCGATCGTTTTTCTGGTACCGATATCGCCCCTGATAAAGGTAAATCGGTCATCCTCCCTTGCAACCTCTGAAAGGCCCTCGAAAACCTCATCGTCCTCGCCGCTCACCTTGGCGTCATGCACA
This sequence comes from uncultured Gaiellales bacterium, assembly GCA_964440595.1. Taxonomy (GTDB): domain Bacteria; phylum Actinomycetota; class Thermoleophilia; order Gaiellales; family SKUG01; genus CAYTTD01. The sequence continues at coordinate 4,402 of CAYTTD010000043.1, read as the reverse complement.
AGAACAACTCGTTCGCCGGCCTTCCGTAATCCGTCAACCACTCTTACCGTTAGGCGGTCATAACCAGCAACCACCACTACGTCATCTGTCATTGAAAACGGCACAGCGTTGCTTTACCCGAGAAACGTCAACACACACGGCCAACGTCTGGCCTTTTTCGGAACATCAAGCTGCAAATCTGCGACAGACAGATTGTGTGTAACCGGGCTCGCCCAAAGCGAGTCCACAAAATGCAAGGTGGTGCGGGTTGTCTGCGATTGTAGTTGCTCTTGCTCGTGTCTTTGGCCAACTGGGAGTACCAAAAGATACTCTCTACTGGCAGGCCAGAGGCATAATGGATAAGGCCGACCTCGATGGTGACGGCGTAATAAACATGAATGATCCGAAGCAGCGCGCCAAGCTCGAACCGTTCTTTCGCACAGGCTTCGACTACATGGACTCACTTGGCTGGAATAACGGTGTAATCAGCCTACGAGAGCTACGCAACGGCTTCAAAAAGTACGACGTGAGCGGAAACCCCCAAACGGGCGGCGCCAACCAGGCACTTGAGGGACCCGAACTTGTGAAACTTGTTCAGGATATTCTTGCGCGAACACCAAGCCCTTGAGCGCCTACTGGCCAGGATACCAACGCACAACCTGAACCCGTCGCCATAGATACGGGAACGGTGCAACCAATGCGTGAACCATGCGAGTGAACGGCACTAGCGCAAAGAATATGAACGCGTTTACCACGTGAAGTTTGAATATCCATGGCATCGACACCATGTACGTTGCGTCAGGCTGCAGCGTAAACAGTGACCACAGGTACGGAGTTGCCACAGAGGTAAACCATCCGAATCCCCATGGATGAACAAGCGCGACCCAGATTCCGGTGATGATCTGGACGGCAAGAACCAGGTATAGAACCATGTCCATTCGGCTTGTCACGACCCGTAGTCGATCATTTTCAAATCGACGGATCAGGATTCTTGCCAAGCCATATGCCGCAAGGAAGGCAGCAGCGATGCCGGTAGCTTCCAGGATCAGCAATCGGAGCGGATTGCCATTCCACAGCACAATTCCTGCTGGGATGAATATCGCAAGCATGTGAAGAAACAGCACCCACAGAATTCCATAGTGGAATGGCACCAAAGACCAGAAGTGCTTCTTGTTCTCAAGGAATTGCGAGCTTGTGCTCGATACCGAAAACCCCTTGGCGTTGTAGCGATAGATCGAGAATCCGATCAGTGAAAGCAGTGAAGCGTATGGCAAACCGACATACAACAGATAGCTCCAGTTTGATACTTGCGGTGTCATTATTTGCCTCCCGGGATGTTCGGATTACTCATCGGTTCAACTTCGTGCGCACCAGTCGTACGCAGCTTCAAAACTTCTTCAACGGTTCGCATCACCGGAAGGTACGGACTCTTGATCCTCTCGAGTGATTGGATCATCTTCTCAACTGCCACCAGCACCCTGAAGGTAATGAACTCGTCGGCATCTGCTTCAGGCAGCACTGCCACCAGCGGCAGGATGTGAGTCAGGTGATCCGGAAGCTCTATGCGCTCCTCAATGCCAAATTCCCTCAGCTTGCCGCGCACGGTCGCCATGAATTGGCCTCGATCATAATCCTCACCAAATACATGCCAGCCAATCTCAAGCGAACACTTTGGATTCAGATCAAAGGTCTGGGTAAAAGCCTCTTCAAGATCCTTCTTCCTCTGCTGGGCCACCCAAGCGGTGAACTCTGCCAAGCCGCTGATTACGTTGTCGCTGACTGGCAGCTCGGAGATCTCCTCAACGAGAGCCACAGTGCAAACGGTGTAGGACTTGTCTGGATATGTCAGAACGCCTCGCAGCAGGTTGGCAACGCGAGAAAACGCAGCTAGGTCTAGATCCATTTGCACTCCGTTCGCCATTACCAACCGCGCTTTGGTCCGTCGATGAAGCCAAAACCGACGCTTGCCTTGTGGTCGTAAGGATCACCCTTAAGCGCCTCGGCAGCTTCTTCCCGATGCATTGGTGGAAATACAAAGCGGTCGTCATGCTTGCAGAGCGACGTGAGGTAGTAGATCTCCTCTGCCTCTTCTGGCGTGCAGTCTGCTTCTGACAGCATTCGTTCGGCTGTTGCCATGTCAACGTCACCGACGGTAACTGCACGCCGATACCAGCGCACTGCCTTCTGTTTTTTGAGCGCATAGACCACAGCATCGCGATCTCCCGAGCCAAGAAGCTTGGTGAGGTAGTCAATTGGCACGCGCGAGTCGTTGATGTCGTGGAACAGGTCATCGGAGACGTGTTCCAGAGTTTCTCCCTTGCGCTCTGCCAGAACGGGTGACATTGGTGGAACGTAGAACAGCATTGGCAGCGTTCGATACTCAATGTGCGGTGGCAGCGCCAGCTTCCACTTTTTGACGTACTTGTAAACCGGTGACTTCTGCGCTGAATCGATCACGTCTTCACCAAGGCCGTTCGCACGTGCACCTGCAATCACCTCAGGGTCAAACGGATCAAGGATCAAAGATCTCTGCCCCTCAACCAGTTGGTCTTCCGGGAGCTTCGCGACCTCTTCGATGCGATCGGCATCGTAAAGCACCACACCGAGGTAGCGGATTCGGCCGACACAGCTATGGAAGCAGGCTGGCGCCTGACCAGTCTCAAGGCGTGGGAAGCAGAGGATGCACTTCTCGCTCTTTCCTGTATGCCAGTTGAAGTAGACCTTCTTGTAAGGGCATGCCGGCACGCAGTATCGCCACGCTCTACAACGCTTCTGATCAACAAGCACAATTCCGTCGTCGCCACGCTTGTGCAAGGCGCCAGATGGGCAGCTTGCAACACAGCTGGGGTTCAGGCAGTGATTGCAGATTCGCGGGAAGTAGAAGAACACAAGGTTTTCAACCGCCATCAGCTGCTGTTTCTGCTCCTCGCTCAAATGCATGTTGTTCGGATCATTGTGCGCGTAGACAGGTGAGCCAGAGAGATCATCGTCCCAGTTTGGACCAGACTCGATATCAATGTACTCGCCGGTAACCATTGAGATCGGCTTTGCTGTTGGCTGATCGTCGCCCTCAGGTGCATTGAACAGATTCTGATAGTCATAGGTCCACGGCTCGTAGTAGTCGTCCATCGTCGGCATATGCGGATGATGGAAGATGTTCGTAAGCGACTTTGTCTTGCTGGTTGACTTGAGTTGCAGGTTGCCATTGCGCAGCTCCCAACCGCCCTGGTACTGCTCCTGGTCTTCCCACATTGATGGATAGCCCGTGCCGGGTTTGGTCTCGACGTTGTTCCACCACATGTAGTCAGTGCCTTTGCGGTCTGTCCAGATGTTCTTGCACGCGATGCTGCACGTATGACACCCGATGCACTTGTCCAGGTGGAACATCATCGAGATCTGCATTCTTACGTCCATCAGAGGCCTCTCTTTGCTTTCAATATCGTCCTTGAGTCACACATGCTCATGTCAACTTCCCTACCACAAAAGCTGCGGTAACTTTCTTACCATGATGTGAGTGTCACGGTTACATCCGATTGGTCCCCAGTAGTTGAAGTAGAACGTGAACTGGCCGTAACCACCGCACATCAGGTTCGGTTTCAACCTTGTACGGGTCAGGCTGTTATGCCCACCGCCTCGCTTGTTACCCCTGAGCGGTGACTTTGGCACCGAGTACGTTCGCTCTGGTGAGTGGTACTGAATCGACACACCTCTCGGTATGCGCGCGCTCACAACAGCTCGCGTAACAACAACACCGTTGTCATTGAATGCCTCAACCCAATCGTTGTCGTTGATGCCAATCTCAGCGGCATCCTTGTCATTGAGCCACAAAGGTTCAACGCCGCGTGAGAGTGTGCTCATACGCTGGTTGTCACCGTAAGTTGAGTGTATGTGCCACTTACCGTGAGGTGTCAGGTAGTTGAGCATCATCTCCTGACTACCAGTTGCCGGTGTGAACTCCGTGTCAGAGTACTGGGCTGGCAATGGCTTTGGCTTATACGTTGGCAAGTGCTCGCCGTACTCAAGATACATCGGGTGATCCAGGTACAGATGCTGACGACCCGTGAGGGTTCGCCACGGCACCTTCGCCTCTACGTTGTATGTGAATGGGCTGTATGGGCGGCCATTCTCGATCAAACCAGACCACATCGGGCTGTTGATGAAGCGACGTGGCTGTGACTGGATATCTTTGTAGGTAACCGTTACGCCACGGTTTTTCTCGCCGAGGTACCGCAGATCAAGGCCGGTCTTCTTGCTCATGTTCTCGTATGAGCGATAAGACAGCTCGCCGTTGGTCATGGTAGCGAAACGCAAAACCATGTCGCAGGCGTCTTCGTCTTCCTTAAGAGAAGCATACTCATTGCCGCCCCACTTCTCAGTGTGCATCTCAACAACCGCACGATCGTACTCATCATCGATCATGTAG
>CAYTTD010000042.1:0-8941 GCA_964440595.1 uncultured Gaiellales bacterium | reverse complement strand
CGTCAAGTGACACCGCACCGTCTTGCCCAAACTGAACCTCGCGCATGAGGTAGTAACGGAGCGCATCGGCACCGTATGCCTCAATTACCTCAAATGGATCGATGATGTTGCCTCTGGTCTTTGACATCTTGTCGCCACCCATCATCAGATAGCCATGAATGTGCAGGCGACGTGGCAGTTCAACGCCGACCGCCATCAACAAAGCCGGCCAGATTACGGCGTGAAACTTAAGGATATCCTTGGCAAGCAGTTGAACCGTCGGAGGCCAGAAGCGGCTGGTCATATCCTCATCAGCACCGTATTCCAGACCCGAGCGATAGTTGAATAGTGCGTCTATCCAAACGTAGGCAACCTGATCGGGGTCCCAAGGCAATGGAACACCCCAAGTCAGTGTTGACCGGCTTATCGAAATGTCGCGAAGCCCTTGTTTGATGAAACTCAGCGCCTCATTGAACCTGATTGAAGGAGTAACCCATCGCGGATTTGCCTCAAAGTATTCGAGCAGCTTATCCTCGTATCGCGAAAGTGCAAAAAACCAGTTCTTCTCCTCCATGAACCTCAGCGGAACACCATGGGTTGGACACACTTTGTCATCGGTCAACTCTGCCTCGTCGATGTATGCCTCGCACGGGTTACAGTAGTAGCCGGAGTAGGTACCTTCATAAAGGTCACCGGTATCTTTCAGCTTGGCCAGAACACGCTGCACGTGATGCTCATGCTGTTGATCGGTTGTGCGAATGAAGAAAGAAGGAGAAACATCAATTAATGGGAGCAGATCGCGAAATGCCTGAGAATTTCTATCCACAAAATCCTGAACTTCCAGCCCTTCGCTCTCAGCAGCAGCAGCAATGTTGGATCCGTGCTCATCTGTGCCGGTAAGGAAGAAAACTTCACGCCGTTGGCTGGCGTGGTAGCGAGCAAGAATGTCTGCGGCTATCGTCGTATACGCGTGGCCCAGATGTGGATTCGCATTCACGTAGTAAATCGGTGTCGTAATATATGAGTTCGTCACTTTTATGCCTCCATTGGCGCCAAAAATCTACTTTGCCTGTATCAGCGGTATTCACCAATAGCAGCCGTCGCCCACCTGCCGGTAAGCCTATCAGCACTGTTTGACCTGTTTTGACCGGTCCTTTACGCTTCGGTTTGAAGATCCTTCGAGCCAGAAGAAGGATTATTGCCAGCGCACAAAATGCGGTAAGAATTCGACCACCTGCACGAAGGGCATTGTGATTTTTGTCCGCAACCCCAGGAAACCGATGTGGCGACTCACTCTGCGCCTTGGCAATCTCAGCACGGTGACGCATCACGCCCATTGTTTTCAACGTCTCCAATTGACCATTTAATGAACGCGATTCACCTGACAAATAAACGCCTGCAGTCCGCAGCCGTAACAAGCCTGAAACCGTTTTGCCGGTTTCACTCGACTCTTGCGAGCCTTGATATCCAGCGGCAACCTGACCTGCGCTTCTATCGCTGATGACCATGTCTACCGTTGGAGAGGTTAACGACTGTATGCGATTGTCTCGTACAAGCTCTTCACCTTCAGTGGCATCCTTCTTGCCCTTGGTGGCATCCTTCTTGCCCTTGTAAGCGCGATTTCGTTGCAAAAGGAGCTGCCGTCGCAGTGCTTTGTTTATCCCATCGTTTTCGGCGCGATGCGTGTCCGCCCACGAATGTCGACCACTTCTCATTGAATCGCCTGCACCCATCGACGATCGAAGACCCAGCATAGTAATTCCCCTCTCCAATGCCAAAGAATGACCTGCCTGTACAACTTCACCAAATTCACGGAGGTTATTCGTCACATTCGGCAAAGGTGCGAGTATGTGCCAATTGCTTAACTGTGATGCCGTTACATCAGAGAATCCAGACTTTAGAACCAGTGAATGACGACGCCCTTTACCCATATCGAATTTGGATTTCCACCCATGTCTGTAGAGACGTTCGAGCGAACCCAAACGGTTGTCACCGGCGGATACGCTCTGTGGTTGAAGACTCCCTGCCAATACAGGTCCAGCCAGAGTATGACTCCTTACAGGCGCCTTGCCGTTGATTGCATTTGCGAGCGAAGAGATGACAACAGTGTGAATCTCCCCAGAATCGGTCTCTCGGCCACTGTGAGATACGGCCTGCCGATGGATGATCATGCCGTGAAGATGGCTTAACGATTCTCCTACGGCGATGGGCAGGTAATTTGACCGTCGTGACACGTCATAGATCCCGACATGCAGTGAACGTGATTCATGGTCGTGGCCAAACAGTTGATCATCGCTGATGGTGCCAACGATTGTTCCCTTACCAACAGACGCTCCTCTCGCAACATTTACCTGCATGGATGAAGACGTAAATGTGATTGATGTTTTGATCCCATCAACGCGGCGCGTGGGACGGATTACCACAACCTGGCGTCCGGCAACTTCTCCGCTGAAAACAACAAGCCCCCGCTCAGGAGATCTGACCAGGCCATGCTTTGCGTGAACGTCGATCCCACGATGCAGCCCCGACTCATACTGTCTTGATTCTTCGTAATTGTAAGGGGAAATCTCCTCATACCAGGCATCTGGCAATCGATATGGCGACGCGGCGGGTGATGCACGGGATTCCTGAGGACAAGTCGACACGAAAGCTGCGAAGCACATTGAAATCACGGTCAAAACAGCGACGTAAAAGCAAGCTGATAACCGCCCATGGCCCGAAGCCGTAGTGCTATTCGTCGTGAAGCGCACCGGCGCTTTTGCGACGTTGCAGAATCGCGTCGTAGAGCTGCTTTTTCGAGACACCAGCATGGTCGCTAAACCGCGCCGCCACAATGCGGGTTGCATCCTTGAGAGACACACCTTCTGCATTGATGTCTTCGACGAGGTCCAGATAGCGACCATCAACCTGCTCATCAAGAACCCGACCGATTTCAACGGGTGCGAGCACCAGAGCAATTTCACCCTTTTCAACTTCTGGCTGGTTATCCTCCGCAAGCGCTGCTGCTTCACCCGCGACAATGCATTCGTGCACCTTAGTAAGCTCTCGACAAATCGTGACGGTTCGCGCTGGTTGGATGTCAGCAATGGTGGCAATTGTTTTCCGGCACCTCCGTGGCGATTCAAAGCCAACAATTGTTGTATTGGAATGATCCTCAAATAACTGTGACAACTCACGCGTGCTTCGTGGAAAGAATCCAACAAATGTGTAACGAGTGTGCAAATTCCCGCTCGCAGCCAATGCGGTACTCACTGCACTTGGCCCTGGAACAACTATTACGCGAAATCCCGCTGATCGTGCCGAGGCAACTAGAATCCCCCCGGGATCTGAAATGCCTGGCATACCGGCATCACTCATGTATGCAACCGATTTTCCGCGTCTCAAAGCATCAACCAATTGCAGAGCGCCCGCGCTCTCATTGTCTGCACGTATCGAGATTATTTTGCGACCAGTAAGAGAAACACCAAGAGCTGACATCAGCGTACGTGTGCGACGAGTATCCTCACTGGCGACAAGCTCGCACTCACCTATTACACGCACCAATCTCGGCGATGCATCTTCCAAGTTGCCGATTGGTGTTCCACAGATGTAAAGAGCAGCGTCGTGCAAATTCATACCCCGCTGGCGACGGTGCGCCCACGAGACATTCGAATGCCATCACGAGCCAGGATTCCAGCGCCCACCATGCCCGCATCGGGACCAAAAACGGCAGGAACAATGTGGACGAACTCATTTCCTGGTGGCAGAGCAAGATCACGCACCATTTCGGTTGCCACCGGCAACACCCATTGCTTGGCTGCCAACAATCCACCGCCAAGGCAGATCATCTCGGGATTGAAGATATTTGTGAGATTTGCAAGCGCAACGCCTAGATGCCTTCCCATCTCCTTCAGAAGATTGATTGCATCTGGATCACCGTCATGGGCATGCTGCACGACAAGCTCGCCCTTGGCAGGCGCGCCTTCGTCCACAGATCTGGCTAGCGGCGATGTTGGATTGCGTTCGACAAACGCTCGAACGTTTCGTGCCAATGCAGATCCGCTGCAAAAAGTTTCGACGCATCCTCGCCCGGGACAATTAGGTGCAACACAAGGTGGACCATCCCAGTCGATGCTCATGTGGCCGAGCTCGGCACCGGCTCCAATGCTTCCACGCATGATATGACCGTCGATGACGATTCCTCCACCAAATCCGGTGCCAAGCGTAACCATGATGAGGTCCTGCACCGAACCTGCACCAGCACCGCGACGCTGCTCCGCCAGCGCCGCAACGTTGGCATCGTTGTCTATGAATGCTGGTAGAGCCGTTCGCCGCGCCAGCTCATCCCGAAATGGAACATCACGAATGGGCAGGTTTGCAGCCAATACTGCCATTCCAGTACGCTGATCTATAGTCGTGGGGATGCCACAGCCAACGGCCAGAACGGGCTCAGCGCTCTGCGCTTTAAGCTTTTTCACGGTACTTGCGATGGTTTCCAACAGATCGTCGGTTGTCATCGAACTGACAAGAACGTACTCCTTTGAAATCAGGTCATCGTCGCCATTGAACAGACCGGCCATGAGTTTGGTGCCCCCAAGATCGAGACCAATGACCGCTCCACGTCGATGCGCCCCCGAAACTCCTGAACCCGAACCGTTAGAAGATTGTTGCATTCCTCTTTGCTTCCTTCCTGCACCTATTAGGCTGTTCGCCTACCGTGACACCTGCTGCGTAGTATCAAGCATCTATAATTTTTGCCCACGTTGCCAGTGAGAACAGACAAACCATACCGTGTTTACCGTCAAAGACCGCGCCTTCGCCAAGGTAGCGGCGAGATTGTATGGCCTGATGCAGACAATTCCCGAGGCAATGCAGGGTTCAATAAGCGACGCCGCGTGCCCGTCAAGAGAATCTTCAAGTACACAACAATATTGGTTTTCTGCACCCTTCTTGTAGGTGGCGTTTGGGGCACAGTCGCTTATCTGTCGTTCTCGGATGCAGTCAAAGATCGAAACGCAGCGGTCCCAGATGGCGTCGAAAGACAGCTCGCCGCTTCTGATGGGCCCGCGTTTACTACGCCGATGAACATACTGGTGGTCGGGTCTGACTCCCGAGGCAAAGATGATGCCGGTCGCGCAGATTCGATGATCATCGTTCGGGCAGACGTGAAGTCACGCCGAATCGCAATGCTTTCAATCCCCAGAGACCTTCTTGTGCCGATCGATGGATTGGGGGAAGAGAAGATCAACTCGGCATTTTCCAATGGTGGGCTTCCGCTGACGATTAAGACAATCAGGCAATACACAGGCGCACGTATCCACCATGTGGTTCATATCGATTTCCAGGGTTTCAAAAAATTGATTGACTCGATTGATGGAATCGAAGTGATTAATGAGAAGCGCATTCAGTCCAATCGCTTCGACGGCCGCGTATGGCACTTCAAGAAGGGCAAACTGCATCTCGACGGCCGACGTGCACTTGCATTTGCCAGAATCCGACACAACCGCCTTGACCCCGCGGAGAGTGATCTGACCAGGGCACGAAGACAACAACTGGTAATCAATGCGGTAATTGACAAACTCGTTTCCGTTCGTACCTTAAAACATCCAATATCGGTGCCAAAGGCCGCGGTTCAACCCCTGGTGACCGATATGTCAGCAAGCGAATTGATGGCACTTGCAGCAGCAAAGACGTTGGCAAGCGGAGATCACAACATCCACTGTCGACTTGGAGGCGAGATCGACAGCTTCCGTGGCCTATCTGTGATTATTGGCACGGAAGAAAACCGGGACGTGGTCAATAGGTGGCTTGGAAATCAGGCACCGCGCAAACCCAACACGGCTCAGAATCAGTTTGCCCCGGGCTGCGTTGCTGATTAGCCGACGCCAACCGAAGTCAGCTCGAGCTTTTGCACTGCCTCCCGAACGGTAACAAGCTTGTCGAGAAATGATCCTCGACTCGGTATTGGAAGTATCAGAGGATGTTCGCTGTATAACTTCCATATACGCTCATCCAGTGCGATTGCCTCGTCACGGTCTTCTGTGCGAACTTCAAGGTTCTGCTCGTATCCGGCAGGCAGCGTCGCTGCTGTATGTAAAAAGATGACAGCGTCATAGCGTGCCAGCTCTGCATGCAGTGAAGTTCCGAGCATCGAGAAGAACGATTCTGCACCGTCCGGCCAATATGCAGCGCCATCAATTGTTCCTCTGTCGCAGATCTGAATTCGTCCAGGGTGCTGAACTGTCGCGGCCAACTCGAATGATCGCTGAACGTTGAAAATTGCACGCTGAGCTATCCTGGTACCTTCAGCATTCACACCCCTCGGCATGCCTCCCCGGTATAGAACCGTTGCTGCCTCTGGAAGTACCCAAAGGTCATCCGGAAATTCTCTGGCAAGGAATGATGCCGCCGTTGACTTACCGCTTCCCGGTCCACCTGTGAGAACAATTCTCCTGGCCCGCCGGCTAGTGCTGAGGAGATCCTCCATCAACAGGCTAGGCTCGCTACTATCTCGAATTTCCCTTGAAAACTTTCGAACGAAACGTGTCATCGTTCACTGATTGTCACAAAAACCACCGCACATCTCCAAGCCCACACCTGACTTATTGGCCACGGGAGGCCTTGGACTGTTGGTCCTGAACTCGCGATGGACGCGCGCCAAACTGCTCGCTGCCTCTTGCGTGTGCACCACTCAATCTGATCGTGGTTCGAAAGAAATCGAGTGTTGATTTGCTCGCATCCAACTCAAAATTCCAATCAATGCTCTCCAGCTTTTCTTTGCCTTCACTTTGCACGGGAACGTCTTGTTCACGAGCATGACTACCGTTTCCACGTCCGAAGAAAATCTCTCCATATAGCCAAATCGAGTAGACCAATAGTGGAACTGCCACTGCAGTTTGGGCCAATACTCCCTCGTCTGCGTGCAGAATCCAACCAACAAATACGGCTATCAATCCCAGGCACGATCCCACCGCCATTACCGGCAGCCGTAAAGCCTGAACGTATCTGTTTCTGCGGTTGTTCACCGCTTTCTGGTACCCGCGTTGGCACTTTTTCACACGGCCATCCGCGCTGGCCCTATGGGGCTGCATGGATCATGGGAGTTAATGGTTAACACGCACGGGTGTTACGATCATCAGTGATTCTGACACGTCGCAACCCCCTCCGAGGTGACCATCGATGACTACTGGCACTGAACCAATGCCAAAAAGAAGGAACATTCCAAGCGATTTGCCGGTTGGACAAATAGTAGCTGGTGCAAGACCTGTTGATCAGGTTGGAATAGAAGAAAGAGCCGCCTCCCTGACCAAACGATCAATAAAACGAGAGGCAAAGCTATGGGCGCTTGATCTCGTTGTGCGTACCATAGATCTCACAACCCTGGAAGGAGCCGACACGCCCGGAAAGGTCAAGGCTCTCTGTGCAAAGGCGATGCGTCCCGACCCATTGGTGGGTGATATTCCTAGCGTCGCAGCCGTCTGCGTCTACCCGAACTTCGTGGCATTGGCCAAGGATGAACTTAAGGGAAGTGGCGTAAACGTCGCTTCAGTCGCAACTGGATTTCCGGCAGGTCAGGTTCCACTTAACGTAAAGATCGACGATGTGCAGGCCGCTGTATCTGCAGGTGCAGATGAGATCGACATGGTGATCGACCGAGGGGCATTCCTGCGTGGAGATTACGGCAAGGTGTTCGACGAGATTGTGCAAATCAGAGAAGCATGTGGCGACGCTCACCTGAAGGTGATACTCGAAACCGGAGAGCTTGGAACATATGACAACGTGCGCCGAGCGAGTGTTCTTTCAATGGCTGCGGGCGCAGACTTCATAAAAACAAGCACGGGTAAGATTGGCACGGCAGCAACCTTGCCCGTAACACTGGTGATGCTCGAGGCAATTCGTGACTACTATCACCACACCGGTCATCGTGTGGGAATGAAGCCTGCAGGTGGAATATCCAGGTCCAAGCTTGCTATCCAGTATCTGGTGCTGTTGAACGAAACTTTGGGACTCGATTGGATGACACCGGAGCTCTGGCGTTTTGGCGCAAGCTCGCTTTTGAACGACGTCTTGATGCAGCTCAGAAAACAGCACACAGGCAGCTATCAATCAGCCGACTACTTCACGATTGACTGAAAGGAATTCAGATGACCAAGGCCAAAGCTAATACCACAGACGCTTCCATGAAGACAGGGCATGCAGAGAGCCCGTCACCTAGACCACCTGAGTCAAGTTCTGGCGCATTCGGCTTTTCCAGATGGGAGTACAGCTCTGCTCCAGAGAGCAGGGACATACTCAATATTCAGGATAGGTACGAGCTTTTCATTGGTGGTAAATGGCAAAAGCCGAAGTCGGGCCAATATACGCCCACCGAGTCTCCCGCAACACTCGAGCACCTTGCGGACTATGCGGAAGCCAGCGTGGAAGATGTTGACCTTGCTGTCAAAGCCGCCCGCAAGGCATTTCGCGGAGAGTGGGGCAAGATGTCTGGCATCAGGCGGGGCATGTACCTGTTCAGAATTGCCAGACTTTTGCAGGAGCGATCGCGCGAGTTTGCGGTGCTTGAAAGTCTCGACGGCGGAAAACCCATTAAAGAGAGCAGAGACGTCGACGTACCGCTAGCGGCTGCGCACTTCTTTCACTATGCAGGCTGGGCTGACAAGCTCGAATACGCATTCCCAGGGCGCAAGGTAGAAGCCCTTGGTGTGGCAGGGCAGGTCATTCCGTGGAACTTCCCGCTGTTGATGCTTGCGTGGAAGATTGCTCCGGCGCTTGCGGCAGGCAACACAGTTGTCCTCAAGCCCGCCGAACAAACACCACTTACAGCCCTGTTGTTCTGTGAGATATGCGAACAGGCTGGATTGCCAGCAGGCGTGGTGAACATCGTGACAGGTGGCCCATCAACCGGAGCGGCAGTTGTAGCCCATCCTGACGTCAACAAGATTGCGTTCACGGGATCAACAAATATTGGCAAGATGATTGCCCG
>CAYTTD010000041.1:0-9033 GCA_964440595.1 uncultured Gaiellales bacterium | reverse complement strand
CACTGGCGGTTTTCTGCTTCGTGAAGATAGTTGGGCTGGTGCTGCTCGGAAAAAATCGCGGATCCAGGCTACCCGAATCCGCAGAGGTGTCGCGATGGATGACGGTTCCCCAGACCACGCTCGCGGTGTCTTGCATTGCGCTGGGTGTTGTTCCCGGATTGGCAATCAATCTGGTGCAGACCACCTCACCGTTTGACACCGCAGAGATTGCATCAGAAACATATGGCATTAACCTGACATTGGCAGGGGGTTTTAGACCGTTGTTCGTTGCCCTCTTGTTCATGGGACTAGTGATTGCGCTGCAATTCCTGAGATCGCGCGCAAAGACCTCAGACATGTCACCGACCTGGAACTGCGGCCAGGTAGACCACCGACGCCTGTCATGGACCTCAACAGGATTTACAGAGTCCCTTCGCATGGCCCTTGCTGTCGTGTTACGCCCTCGACGAGATATAAACGTCGTGAAGGCTAACGGGAGGGTTGCACAGCTAACGCATCAATCCGAGGTTCCTCACATCTTTGACGAGTGGCTCTACAAACCAGTAGTTGCTGCGGCGACGGCCACAGGCAGGGCAATGTTGAGAATTCCGTCCGGTAGCCTGCGCGTCTACCTCGCATACCTGACTGCAACAATCATTGCCACGTTGGCGTTCGTGAGAGTAGTGGTGAGCTGGTGAAAGGATTCGACGCTCTCGGTGCAATCATCCAGGCATCTGGGCTGTTTTTGGCGCCAGCTCTCGTGGGGATCATCCAACTCCTCAAGGCTCGAATTCAAGGCAGACGCGGAGCATCGCCTCTGCAGCCTTATCGTGATCTACGACGCATGTGGTCCAAGTCATCAACTTCACCTCAAGACGCGACATTCGTCTACCGTCTTGCTCCGACCGTTTGCGCAGCAGCGATTGCATGTGCAGTTATGGTGGTGCCTTTCGCCGGACGATCATCCCAGCTAATGGGTGATGACATGCTTGTGCTGGTTGGCTTCCTGGCACTTGCCCGGTTCGCTCTAGCCACATCCGCCTTTGACCCTGGCGGCGGGTTCCATCTTATGGGGGCAAGCCGCGATCTGATGTTCAGCGTGTTTGCAGAGCCAATGCTGCTTGCCGCCCTTGCCATAGCTGCGATTCAGTCTGGCACGACCAGCCTGCACCAGATCGCTGCGTCCAACCAGATCCCGCAAATCATTCAGTCGCCTGCTCACTGGTGCGCCGCACTTGTGCTCGCGCTCACTGTTCTAGTGGAGACAGGCCGCCAACCAATTGACAACCCAGACACACACCTGGAGCTTACGATGGTGCACGAAGGCCCGCTGCTTGCTTACTCGGGGCGCGATCTTGCGATGCTTCACTGGTCGGCCTCAGCTCGGCACTGGATCACGATGTCTCTATTCTCAACTCTGGTAATTCCACTACCGGGGCACACGCTGCTGAATGTACTTTCGGTCGGCGCTTTCATGGTGACTGGGTGTGCAGCGCTGGCGGTGGTTGAGTCGATGATTGTCAAGCTCCGCATCATGCGAGTACCGGCGCTTCTCGGCAGCGGACTGATCGTCGCACTGTTTGGGCTGGCCTCTCTGGCGGTGAGCCAGTGAGTGATGCTGTGATGATTGTCGTTGTCGCACTGGCACTTGGTGTTGTTGTGATTCGCAGCCGCGGCATTGCGCTGATGTTGGTTTCCATCCAGTCGGCGGTACTGGCAGCGGTCGCCACCGAGCAGGCACTCCACTACCCTTCGGTCACGCTGGCAGCAGCAGGATTATGGGTTCGCGTATTTGCGATTGCGGGGGTGCTGTGGATTGCGCTGGCTCGCACTCGAGAACAGCGCCCGGTGCCCGCCGGCATTGAGCCGATGATGCGCGCTATTCTGGCGCTTGCCGTCATACTGACAGTAGGACTCCTGCTGCCCCCACTTGGCATCACATCCGTAGACATTGAGCGCGGCGCGCTGTCACTGTTGACGCTCGGCATCGTAATCGCGATGACTCGACGCGCCACGATCCTGCAGATCCTTGGGATTGTTGTTGCCGACAATGCGGCGACAATGCTCGCACTTGCAACCCACGAGACGGTCTCAATCGTCATCGAGATCGGAGTGTTATTCGATCTGCTGCTTGTTGCCCTGGTCTCCATGGCTTTCCATGAACGGATCTTCGGAGCATTTGGCTCTGGTGATACGAGACATCTGCGAGATCTGCATGACTGATTCGCTCCAAAACACCCTCATCCTCGCTTCCATTATCTTGCCACTATTTGGCATCATCTGCTCGTTGTTCGTTTCAATGCGCCGAATCCTGGAGGCGCTCGGGGTAGCGTGTGGGGCAACCGGATTTGCCTGCGGCACTTCGCTCCTCGTTGCGCCCTCAGCGGCTAATGAATGGTTGGTTGCCGATCGCATCTCAGGCGTCTACATATGCGTGGTAGCAGCGGTATGCACCATGAGCTGCCTTGTTGCGTCCTCCTACCTGAGTCGTTCAAGTGGCGCCTTCTTTTCAAAGCGGTATAGCCCTCGCGCATTCTGGGTCGCGATGTTCGCGTTCTGGGCAGCGCTGGCTCTCTTGCCACTGATAGCCAACCTTGCAGTCGCGTGGCTGGTTATCGAAGCCAGCACTGCTGCTTCTGCAGTGCTCGTTGCACACAGTGGCCGCGACAGAGCCCTCGAAGCCGGATGGAAGTATCTGATTCTCACGACCCTTGGGCTGGCGGTCGCTTTTCTTGCAATAGTGATCATGCGCGTTTCTTCGAATGCGACAGGAGATTCAAGTGGCCTGAGCTGGACCATGCTTGCTTCAACTTTCGCGGCAATGCCATACGGCTCTGCCGTAACGGCCTACGCTCTAATCATGTTGGGGCTCGCCGCAAAGATTGGCTGGGCTCCGCTCCACAGCTGGCTCCCTGATGCGCACAGCGAGGCACCTGCTCCGATCAGCGCAATGCTGTCGGCGGCGCTGTTACCCGCTGTAATGCTCGTTGGCTGGCGGGTACATGATGCTGCGCGCACGACGTTGGGCGACTCGGTAGCAGATGCTCCACTACTCGCGTTTGGAATCTTCTCCATGGCGGTTGCCATTCCGTTTCTGTGGCAGCCTCTTGCGTGGAAGCGACTACTGGCGTACTCCAGCCTTGAGCACATGGGCATCATCGCGCTTGGCATTGCATTTGGGGGTCACCTCGCAATCACAGGCGTAATCATTCATATTGCAGGGCACGCTCTTGCCAAGTCGCTCGGCTTCTACGCCTCGATCCCTTTGCTGGATGCGCAGCCCGAAGCTGCTCGGCGCCGCGCTCGACACCTGACAGGATCCGCTCCAGCCACATCCGGAGCAATGATCATCAGCTCAATAACTCTCGCTGGACTACCGCCAGGCCCACTGTTTGTAAGCGAGTTCCTCATCATCATTGGCGGCTTTCAAACTGGTCATACCTATGCCACAAGCGCACTGGCACTACTTCTGGCACTGGCATTTCTGGGAATGCTGATCCCCGCACTTGCCCTGTTTGTTACGCCACCAACGACAAGCAGCACGCGCGCCAAGATGAGCACCATGCGCCCTGAGAAAACAAGGGCAATAACGTTCGCAACAACGGTTGTTGGCGCCGCTTTGCTTGCGATTTCCATTGGAGGTTGGACGCTCGCAAATTCATCGATCCTGATTGTTGGCGCGAGGGGAGTCTCGTGATGCCTAACCACCGCAATACGAAGGGCACACTCGAGACGTTGGAGGTCGCGAGGGGTTCCTATGTTGAAGCGGTTCAGGATCTAATCGCGGCGAACTTCACGTTTGTTGATCTCCACGCCGCACACCGCGATGGCAAGCCTGAGGTTCGCATTACTTTTCAGCGGCACACGGAATTGAAGATGATTATCTGCCCCGTTGAGTCTGGTCAGATCAATTCAGTGATTGATCTCATTCCGGCCGCAAGCTGGGACGAGCGCGAGGCCGCTGATGTCGCCTCAATCGAATTCCGCGGGCACGATACGGCATCACTGCTAACGCATGATCCCACACTCGAGCGATGGACCACGCCGGCAATCGGAAGGGATGTACACCAAGTGGCTGTCGGCCCCATCCATGCCGGCATAATCGAGTCAGGGCACTTCCGCTTTCACGTCGTCGGAGAGAGGATCCTCCACCTTGATCTGCGCCTGTTCTATAAGCACCGCGGCTTGGAAAAGAGCGCAGAAGGGCGTGATCCAAAGGAGGCTTTAACAATCGCGGCCCGCGCTTGCGCGGCGTGCTCGGTCGCAAACTCGGTTGCGTTTGCAATGGCAGCCGAACAGGCGCTGGGCATTTATCCAACCAGGGAGGTTGCGCGATCTCGCACGCTTCTGATCGAGCTGGAGCGCTGCTACAACCACCTGCATGACCTCGCCGCGGCTTGTGCCGGCGTTGGCTTTGCAGTTGGCAACTCAGCTTTTGCGGAGCTGAAGGAACGAGCACAACAGATCAACCTGGAGCTCACCGCACACCGCTTCTGCTTCGACACCGTCAAGGTCGGTGAGGCAACCCTTGCGATATCGCCCGCGGTGGCAAGCTCAGCGAGCGAGCGCCTCCTTACGATTTCGAAAGACGCAGAAAGAGCATGGCGCGAGACGCTATTCAACAACTCGCTACTTAACAGGCTAAGGAATGTCGGCACGATATCTCGCACTCAGGCTGTGCAGCTTGGTGTGGTTGGCCCGGCGGCCAGAGCAAGCGGCATTGCTCAAGACACTCGACGGCATAGCCCAAACCTCGAGTATCCCAACTTCGAACCAGCCACCCTTGCCGACCCGACCGGCGATGTTCGAGCGCGCATAGAGATGCGCGCCATTGAGATACGGGAATCGATTCAGATAGTCACCCGCATACTTTCCGAAGAGTTGGCGCCTGCTACCTGCCTCAATGCCAATCCTGAAGACGGCCTTGGCGGCGTTGGCAGCATTGGCGCAGCGGTTGTCGAGTCGCCACGCGGCCGAACGTTCTGCAGCGTCGACATTAGGGATAATCAGGTACAACGACTGCGGCTGAGAACCAGCTCCTACGCAAACTGGCCAGCGGTGGCGGTTGCTGCGACCAACGAGATCCTCCCGGAATTTCCTTTGATCAATAAGAGCTTTGAGCTGTGTTACGCCTGCTGCGATCGTTGATCTAACGCCACAACCAGATACACAATTGAAACGAGCACTACCGCGCGCGTAGCAATTCGCCAACCAGCGCATCTTCCGCCGCAACAAACCGCTGAAGCTCGCTTTCAGCAACGGCCGAGTGCACGAACATGGCTCCGCTCTGCCCAGCTTCAGGAGACCCGAGAACCATGCCTTTGATTTCGGGATTTCTGAGACAAAGCTCGAACACCTGGCTCGCCGGCGTGTAAATATCAGTCGCGGCGTTGGCGACCAAGGTGCTCGGAGGCATCTGCAATGCGTAGCTTGCAGGGCTCATGTAGCTAAGCACTGCCGCGCTTTGCCCTGCGAGGGCGCTGCTCGCAATAACGAAACCAGGAATCGTGTGGAGGTTTGCGGGGGCTCCCTCTGCAACAACGCAGGCAATGTCTGGCCTATCCGCGGAAACCATCAAAGCGAGACCAGCTCCGGCCGACGCACCCGTAGCGCACATCGGAATCTGCCCCACGACTTCGCGTAACCGATCGTGAAATCGTGCGACATCGAACCTGCTGGCAACGCCACTTCGATAGTCAACGCTCAAAGTTACGAACCCTCGCGCTCTCCACCGATCCGCCACGGAACGCATGTTTGCTATTGCGGCTGGATTTCCGAAGTAGCCACCGCCATGGATCAGCATTACCGCGCCTCGCGGCTCGCGACCATCCCACAAGCCTGTTGGTGAACCAACCTCGCTCGCCGGCCAGTTCTCGGCCTCAGGGAACAGCGATTCATACTCAATGAAAACGCCACTCGCGGGTAGCGCGAACCATGCCGCACGTCCGTAGCTGTACACCCAGCGCCAACCCGCAGCAAACGGATACACGTAAACCTGCTCGTCCGCGCGCAGCGAGTCGTTGACCCAGGCGCCGGCCCACCTCCATGCTCCACCCCTCTGACCCGCGGCACTAACGCGGCCCGCGCCGCGAAAACCGGGCACCAGGGTCGCAGGAGCGCGACACCCATTGGTAACTTCATCTTCGCAGGACGCAGCAGATGCCGCAGCTGGATTCACAATCGCCAAAAGGGTGCACTGTGCGCACACCAGCACAAAAATCAACCACGCACGACTCAGCTTCCCCATACTCAAGCATTGATTGAATCCGTTGCTTAGTCAACTGGGATCACTCAACAATCGGCACACTCTAAGCGAGAGTGCATCAAGCCCCGCCACATTTGTGCAGCTCGTTTTTGACCCACTTGAAGTCGGCCTGCAATTTGTCGCGGCCTTCAGGCACATCCTCGTACTTTTCAAACATGTCACCGAAGTAGCAGAAAGGTCGCTTTACCTCTCTGTTGTCCCAAACCATCATTGTGTATTTGGTCATCTGCACTGGTCGACTTCGGGGAACTCCATCAACGATTTCCTTGCCGTACCCAATCTGATTCCAGGGTATGTAGCTGATTGTATAACCTCGCTCGTTTGAGCCTGCAGCGGGTATGCCATAGCCCCAACTGATCTGAATGTGGCCAGATGCGAAACTGCCATTGCCTTGCTTTTTGTCAAACCTTTGATACATGTTGTTTGGGATTTCCTCCAGGTACCTCTCGCCCGTTTCCGTATTGATTGGACCATGAACCCTTTCGTAGTCAAACTTGGGCCCGCAAATTGTTTTGGTTTGTCCCTGAGGCTTCTTAATTGAACCCAATGGATCTTTACAGGAGTTCCAACCGCCATCGTTGATTTTGTTGTTGTCATAGTCAAGGTCGTGATGAGGCTCACCTTCTGGCACCTCCGCAGTTGGCTCAACGTGCGCATAAGGAACAATGCCATCGTTATCAACTCGGTACTCCTCCACCGCTAATGCATAGAACCGAGCCGCAGCCACGGCTTCTTTTCTAAAGGCATCCTCCTTGGAGAATCCAAATACCGCAAACCCAACCGCCATCATGATGCCGACCACAACGAGCACAACCAGCATCTCAACAAGTGTCACTCCGTGCTGAGCGTCGAATCCCGAAACGGACTGGTCATTCACCATTGGTTTTTCAATTGAATTTTTCATGACGGAGAGCTGCTTGTGGGCATTACAACCTCAAATTAATCGGCACATAACGCAAAAAACTTTAGCGACCTACCCGAATTCCAAATTGGAGGCCCAAATTTGCAACAACACATTTGACATACCCGACAAACAGGTTAGAAATTCGGGGAGCATCTAAGGGGAGCAACAATAATGGTGGTAACGAAGGCTGCGCAAAGCGCTGCGCTTCATACAGACCTCATGGCCCGTGTCACAAACCTTGGGCAACGAGAATTCAGCCAATTTGAAGCCTTTGTCAAAAAAGGCGAATCAATCAGGCAAGCAACCGATCGCATCGTTGGCGACTACGATGCAGCTCTTGGCGCCGCCACAACCACCTTGGATGCCATGGAGAAAAGAATTG
Source organism: uncultured Gaiellales bacterium (assembly GCA_964440595.1). Classification (GTDB taxonomy): domain Bacteria; phylum Actinomycetota; class Thermoleophilia; order Gaiellales; family SKUG01; genus CAYTTD01. The sequence goes on along the minus strand of CAYTTD010000041.1, from coordinate 1,503 downwards.
TCGCCACAAAAGGAATCATTTCAGGTCTTTCCGCGGGCCCACTCGGCGCCATCGACGGTGCTCGGATAATCGATATGAGCGACGCTGATCGCACCATCGATTTACTAAGGCGGAGTTGTTCAGAGTGGAACGCCGGCTTCATGGGCGCTGAAGCCACAAGAATAGAGAAGTTGCTTCGAACCAGACCCGTAAACGTCGACGTCGCTCCCTTACTTGGTCAACCAATCGTAACTGCCAAGATCCCAACGCTCGAGCCAGGCGCGTCCCATGACCTCCACCTGTTACCAACCGGCGTCGTCGGCCCACCAGGTGGCTTTGATTCATTTGATACCGCAAAGTTTGCTGCCGCCCGATTTGTCGCTGAAAACAACCGTCACACAGCAGTGATTGTCAGCCGCAATCGCACTCAATACCACGTATTAACCGTGAATTACTCAACCGCTGACCGCATGGCCACCAACAGGCCATCGGGTGCGTTCGCGGCAGAAATCCTTGAACCGGAGAAAATTTCCTTCACCGCAAACGACAACCGGGTCAAAGCTATTGTCAACTCAAATGGTCAGACAGTAATTCCGAACGCTCAGGGATCCTGGCCAAGCCACTACGCTAAACCACTGAGCTACTCTAAGCTATACGACGAAGGGCTGGCACTACTCCCGGGCAATGGGTCAAATCCTCTTGCAAACGCCCGAACTGCCCTCCAACAACTTGAACACATGCACACCGACCTAACTACACGCACTCAACGGGCACAGAAAGCGCAACAGGCTTTTTCAGTTTACAAACGATTCTTAGACGATATCGACCAGGTAATTGACGCTCCAGGAAAAGGCGATCCCACAAAGTGGAAACATGAAGTCAATCTGCACAAAATCGGAGGTCCCATACATTTTGGCGACGTGTCAAAATCGTTTTGGGTTGCCGAAAAAAACAAATCCGTTGCACAGCTTGTCGCCGAAGCATGCCGCAACAAATCAGCGAACGCAACGATAATCATGCAGGACTCACGCGGCATACCATATTTTCGCGAGATTCCCAAAACAAAAGGATCAACATCGAGTCATGGTACTGGCGAGCTGCGCTGGGATTCTCAACGGAACAAGCATGTAAGTGGCGATGAGCTACGGCACTCATACCAAAGTGTGTACTGGAAAACTGCACACCACCACCCTGATCTTAGGGCGGTCGTAGACAACCGCAATCGAATGCTGATTCTCTTCCGCAAGGACGGCAACATTACGGTTTCCTCAAGTGATCCCGTACTCGACGACGCGCTCAGGGAATGGTTTTTCGAACTTGAAAAACAACCGATATACGATGCAGCAGAGTTGGCTGCGATGGGCGATTCCACGGCCGCGTCTATTGCCTCCCGCCGACAATTTTTTCCTTGGCAGTCGAGAAGTGATACACCTGTTCAGCTTCTCGAAACTTCAAATAATGCATCCGCAGCAATGCAGGAAGCCATGATGCAGGCAGCACTGCATACCATTCCGTCGGGCACAC
>CAYTTD010000040.1:0-9074 GCA_964440595.1 uncultured Gaiellales bacterium | reverse complement strand
GATACTGATATTGAATGCAGCGTGACTGCGATGACATCTGCGGGCTGCCGGGGGAGCCAAAGAATCATGGCGCGCCAGAAAGATGGTTCGGCGTGCGGTTGATCTGTGCGTGATCATTGTTGCCATGGCGTTTGGGTCTTGGCCTTTCATGAACCAGGTTATCGCAGCATCAGATGAAGATGTGCTGCTGCAGTCGTCCGTTCGCGTAGAGCAAAAGGTCAAGAGCTCGACAATGATCAGTCACCCCGCGCCGGTTTCTTCGCTGAACGTTGATCGTAACGGGCGCGCACAGGGAGAAGTGATGTGGGAGGTCTACACAAGCGCCGACAAGGGATTCAAGATTGCCCTCTCGTCTGACGGATCACCAGCCATGCGGTCCACAGATCAGAAAGACAACGTTGAGGATTATGGAGCAACTCCCTCAGCCTGGTCGGTGGGAAACAAAGACCGTGCCTTTGGCTTCACCGTGACAGGTGACAACGCGCTCGGCATGTGGAACGGCGGGCAGCTTTGGCGCGGATTCAACGGATCACGCAGCGTCGAAGCCGCAAGACGAAGACAGGGGCCTGTTGCAACCAACCAGATAAAGGTCAAGCTGTCAGCAGAGATGGGCAAGCCTTTACCAGGAAATGCTGACGTATCAGCGCTTGTGATTGCGACGGCGTTCGTGAACTCATGAAAGATCTGTCCGGAAACATAACCGCCTCAAGGCACGTGCCAAAAACGTCGCGAATGCTCTTCTACGCAATTATCGGGTTTGTGGTGGCAGGATTGGCGGCACAGGGGAATCCTGCATACGCTGCCATAGACGGCTTTTCCATTCAGCCTACAAGTGTGGATATCAATCAGGCAGCAGGTACGACCAGCACAACATCCTTAACCGTTACCAATGGGCTTGAGTCAAGTGCAACATTTACCGTAACCAAGGAGGATTTTGCGGGCAGTTCAACCGACGCATCAGAGAGCCCCATTCTGCTTGGTGGCAAGCTTGAGACAGATATCTCGGGTTACGATTGGCTGGGAATCACCAGTGACGCACAATTCAGCTTGGCACCTGGCGACTCGCAGAAGGTTGACATAAGCGTGACCGTACCAAGAGGTGCTACTGGAGGTCATTATGCCGCGATAGTCATTGCGGGACCAAAGGTTGAGATGGGGTCTGTGAAGGCGCAAAGCAGAGTGGCGGTGCCGTTCTACATGAATGGTGGTGGATCGACCCCACCTGAGGTGAACATCCAGAACGTCACAGAAACCACTGCAGGCGACGTTGTCATAACATACGTAAACAACGGCGACACACACCAGGATGCAACAGGAACAGTTACATACATAGACAAGGTAACCGGGCGCGTTGTGAGTGAGACTCAAGCTGTGTGTTCGAGGGCCCTGCCAAATGCCCTTGGGCAATGCATCGTTGAAAACGTCGTCAATACGAACTCGGGAAAGGCCGTTCTGGAAGAGGGGCGTGTTACGCTCGTCAGCAACGATGGTGCAAGATCCAAGGCGCGACTTCCACTTCGGTGGGGAGGTGCCTGGAAGTCGCTTCTCTTCCCTGCCTCCGGCATTACCTTGGCAGGAGCTTACTTTGGTCGAAGCATGTTGCTGAGACGGCGGCGCAGGCGAGGAAGTGCATATGACGCGGATCTCGATGTTGACGATCTTCTCTGAGGCTGCCCTGATCAGGCAATGCGTTTGATTCGCTCAGAGTCAAAGGGCTCCTGCTGGGACATCGAGCCGCTCTCAATTGCGCTGATCCATCCATTAATCGACATCACCAACCACAGCTCCCGCAAGGTGAGTCGTCTACGACCATTGAGGTAATCGGCAGCAAATATTCTTGTGTTGACGTCTGTGCACTCCGTAAGCCTCTCTACTGTATGACGAAGTGCCGTGTGATTCATCCACTGGTCAAGAGGTGTAGGAAATCCCTTTTTGTCTTTACGGTTGGCGACGCTTTCAGGGATCCATGATCTCGTTGCGTTGCGAAGAAGCGGCTTTGCATACCCTGTGGAAAAGATCTCATTGGTTGGAATTCGTAGTGCGTACTCAACCAGTCTGTAATCGAGAAATGGTGTGCGTGATTCGATGGAAGCGGCCATGCTCGTACGATCTTCAACGTGCAATAGTGCTGGCAGGTAGTTGAACAGATCCCACTGCATCAGCTCTCGTTCGTCGACAAATGAAAGTCGCGATTGTCTGGCGGCCGCTCTGACCTCGGGTGAAACCTTTCTGAGAAACTCTGGATTGAAGCCGTCGTCCGGCAGGAAGGTGGACGTGCGACGCACTCTTCGGGCCTCGCGTATTGCCAGTCTAATCAGCTCAAGCGCTGCCACTGATCTTTCTCCTGGTGACCCCGACTTCAACAGGCGCTTCCAGTGAAGAGCTCTGTGCCGTAGGTAGCCGCCGAATAGCTCGTCACCGCCTTGCCCGCCAAGAACAACCTTGAATCCAGCTGATGCTGCCAGATCGCACACGAGTAGTTGCGGAAGTACACCTTCTCCAGCGATTGGTTCATCCATGTGCCAGATCATTCGCTGGAAGTTGTGCGCCAGCATCTCAACGGTAATGTCAATTTCGTGAGCCTTGATCTGATACATGTTTGCAACGTCTCTCGACCAGGCTCGTTCGTCAGAGTCTGGATACTCTGGGAAGGCTCCCGTAAATGTTGCAAATCCACTCTCATTCGCACCGCACCTTGCAGCGGATGCCACAACAATAGAAGAGTCCAGACCACCCGAAAGGTGAGCCCCTACGGGCACGTCAGACCTCAACCTCAATCGCACGGCATCATCGACCAGGTGTGCGATTTGTTCGCTCCGTTCCTGCGCAGACAACCTTGTTGTATCGACCGACAGATCAGGCTTCCACCATTGCCATGTCACAGGTGGCTTGCCCGGAGAAACTTCAGCGGCATGACCCGGTTGCAGTATCTGAACATCTGCGTAAAAGCTCCGACCATCAGTCGTGTAGCCACGTGCTGCGTACTCATACACCGCGTCGTGGTTGATGTCGCTGGTGATGCAGCGGGCTGCTAGCAGTGCTTTCTGTTCAGAGGCGAATGCAAACCTTGAACCATTCCAGGAGTAGACAAATGGCTTTACTCCCAGGCGGTCTCTGGCGCAGAACAGAGTCTTTTCTACAGTGTCATAGACAGCAAATGCAAACATGCCGTTGAGGCGGGTAAGACAGTTGCGCCCCCAGTGTTCATAAGCTGCGAGCAGCACCTCTGTGTCGCTGCCACTGACGAACGTGAACCCAAATGATTCAAGCTCCTGTCTCAGCTCAACAAAATTGTAGATCTCGCCGTTGAAGGTTATTACAAAGCGATCATCAGCGCTCTTCATCGGTTGAGCGCCACCGTTGCTCACATCGATGATTGCCAATCGACGATGCCCGAGTGCAATGGATGTGTCTTCTGCCCGCCAAATACCTTCTCCGTCGGGCCCCCTGTGCCTCTGGGCATCAAGCATCGCACGCATCTGAACGTCGCCTGGCGGCGAGCCATCGATTTGCCATATGCCTGCGATTCCACACATCGGTTCTCAACGCTCATCGGCAATTGCGCAGCCAAACTCAAGTCAAGAATTCAGAGGGATCGTGACTTTGATAATCAGACCGGAGTCCGATGAATTGCTGGCATCAACGCTTCCACCAAGTATCCGGCAGGCCTCGCTCACAATTGATAGTCCCAATCCTGAACCAGGACTGTTCTGGGAACGCCTGGATCGCCAGAATCGATCGAAGAGGTGAGGGAGTTCGTCCACGGATATGCCAGCGCCATCGTCAGCGACATCGATAAACAACTGGTTATCGCTGGTAGAACCGTAGGAGATCTCGACGTTTTGCCCACCGTGCAGTGCTGCGTTTACCAGGAGATTGGAAACCACTCTACGCATGAGCTCGGGCGAAGTTTTCAGTGTCAACTCATCTGAATTCGTGACTCGGATTTGTGCGTTGGGGTAGGCGCGAGCCGTGCGGTCAACCTCCTCCAGGATCAGCGTGCGAATGTTCACGGCCTCAATTGACGGCAGTGTGGTCCTGCCTGAATTATTCTGCGTGGCATCGAGAGCAGCGAGCATTGCCAAGTTGGACGACAATGTTGTAAGTCTTTGTGCGTCGCGTGAAATTGCCTCCACAGACTCGCGACCATCGGTGCTTAGTCCATCGGCGTGACGGATCAAATAATCTGAATTGCCAACGATGCCGGTGAGTGGTGTTTTTAGTTCGTGTGACGCATCGGCAACAAAGCGAAGTTGCTGCTTGCGCGCTTCATCAATTGAATCGAGCATCTCGTTGAATGCATCTGCAAGATCAACTACCTCGGCATCGCCAAATGGTGGAGAGACCCTTGATGACAGGTCGTGTGTCTGACTGATGTCGACAACCGTATCGGTCATTGTGCTGATCGGTCGCAGCACTGAAACCGCAAGAAATCTGCTCAGTAGTAGAACCGTGACCGTGACGACAACGCTTGCTCCCAGGAGCACCAATTGAAGATTGCGCAGATACTCCCTTTGTTCAAAGAGCGGACGAGCGGCCTGAACCACTCTGTCGCGGGAAATTCTTCGTTCAAATATTCTGAAGTGTTCACCATCAATTTTCTTGGTGAAAAAATAACGATTGGTTCCATCAGGTATGGATGGTTTTGGCAGTCCGCCGATGTCCTGGGCAGCTCCGTTGCTCCAGATTTTCTTGCCTTCCAGTGTGCTGATCTGCAGGAGAATCGGAGTACCACCTCGCTGAGCTGGCCCTCCAGCAAACGGCGGATCCATGTGCCGTTCCGGCAATGGTCGTTGAGAAGAACGCCTGAGGGATCGGTCAATCTGGTCGGACGCTGCCGACTTTACGATGCCAATTGCAACCAGGCTCAATGCAGCGGACGCAAGCATCGTCGACAGCGTTGCTGTTACGGTTATGCGACGCCTGAGCGATGTATGGGGTTTGATCCTATCCTTCATCCAACCTGAAACCATGCCCTCTGACTGTGTGAATCACTCTCCCGGCTCCTTCCTTTGCCTCAAGCTTTCGACGAAGGTAACCAACGTAGACGTCAACAACGTTTGCGTCGTCTCCTGTCTCACCCTCCCATACCTCATCAGCAATGCGATGCCTGCTTAACGTGATACCACAATTTTTTGCGAGGTACACAAGCAGGTCGAACTCCCTCGGCGAGAGATTGATCTCTTTGCCTGCGCGTTGGCAGGTCCTTGCATCAGTGTCGATCGTGATATCTCCAACTGTGATGGTCGAAGCAGTGCGTTCATGCGTCCTTGCGGATTCAGTTGACGACAGCCTGTCTCTGCGCACGAGCGAACGCAATCTCAGAACAAGCTCTTCGCTGTTGAAAGGCTTCGACAGGAAATCGTCTGCGCCGGCTCTCAGGCTTTCAATTCTCGAGTCGATTGCGGTCGCGGCGGTCAGCATCAAAATTGGCGTCCACTTACCGGCATCGCGAAGTTGCCTGACGGCAGTGATGCCATCGTCGCCCGGCAATCCAATGTCCAAAACCATTACGTCGGGATGATTTGTTCTTACGAGTTCAATCCCCTGCTCGGCCGAACCGGCTGAGTCGACAATGAATCCTTCTGCAAGCAACGTGCGTCTGAGCATTGACCTGATCTCGAGATCATCATCGACGATCAGAACGCGAATCAATTCATTGGAAGAGTTCATCTACCATGATGATGCCATAAACGTGCCCCACGGGCCCTGTTGTATTACATTGCCTGTGAAAGGCATCAACGGCGCCTGCTGCCACGGCTGTACAGGCGGCATCAATGTTGACCCAAGCATTCCCTGGGTTACCGCCTGGTTCAAGCGTGTGCCCCAAATTGCTCTCTCGTATCCAATCTGCAGATTTGCCATTCGCTGTTCGTGGCGAAGTCGCTCGGCAAACATTCGATTCTGGTGGAGAATTCTCCACTGGCCTGAGTATCGCCTGCGTCTGTTTCGTCTCCAGGAATTGCCATAAGAGTCGAATTGGTATTGAGGGTATATTCGAATTCTGACGCCCACTTTTTTCTCCATCCCTGGTAGTTGGTCAAATCAAGGTCGTGCAAAGAGTAACGCAGGTATGGTGTTCGGTGCGGCGATGGACTCTCAGAGAACTCTCAGAGTTGTGGACGACAATAGGGTTGCAACGAAAAAAACCAGGAATGCGAGGTTGTTTATGAGTGATGAACCAAAACAGGTCAAAGAAAAAAATTCTGAGATTGCAGTTGGAAATTCCAGTGCAGGATTTCGAAACTCGATGCTTATAGTAGTGATTGTTTCATTGCTCAGTGGTGTTGTTGGGGGGCTTCTCGGAGTTGTGCTCATAGGTGGAGCGCATGACGACATGCGCAAAGACCGGAGGTCTGATCGAGGTTCGTGGCGCGATGGCGGTTACTCGGGTGGAGCAGGACCCATGGGTGGTCGTGGCATGGGTATGGGGCAACGCGGATTCGGTCATGGTGGACCAATGGGTCAAATGATGGGTGAGCGAGGGGAAGAACGGATGGAGATGCTGGACGAGGCACTGGAGGCAGAAGGAACAAGTCGAGAAGACATCGCCAAGGCCATGGAGAAAGAGGTCGACAAGAAGGTCAAGTCAGGTGATATCACAAAGGAGCAAGGTGAACGAATCAAGCAGCGTATTGATCGTCATCAAAAGATGATGGAGTACATGAGCGACGCCGGAGATAAATGATTGCCGCGATTGAAAGGCCGATAACAACCAGAGAGCCCCATTGGTTGGATGGAATTCCCAACAGCTTGGGGGCCTGTGTGACGCGTAGTGGCTCTGCAAGAAGACGCCAGAACGAATAGCACAAGGTTGCGGCAGGCAAAGTCATGCCGGGCCTGAATATTGTGGTGTATCGCTCTGCCATAAACAAACCCAGAGCGATCGCGATGCAGATCAGTATTTCGTAAAGAAAAAGCGGGTGGTGCGTTGTGGTCGTCCCATCCACCGCTACTTCCAGAGCCCAGGGCAGTGAAGTTGCGGATCCATATAACTCCTGGTTGAACCAATTGCCAATCCGAAGCACACCAATCATCAGGAGGAGAGGTGCCGCAACCGCATCGGCCAACGTAAGGAGGTTGACATTGCGAATCCTTGCAACCAACGCGGCGGTGGTGACTCCGGCAATAATGCCACCAAAGACTCCAAACCCTCCCATCCCTGACTTGAGAACCAGATGGGGATGGTCAATGTAGTAACCTGCGTGTGTAATTACGTGCCAAAACCTGGCGCCTACCACCGCAGCAATAACTGCCGGGAGAACAGTTATCCAGGCATCATCGGGTGCGAAGCCTCGCTTTCGCAGCGAGCGAATCATCAACTCCATCCCGCCAACCATCGCAACGGCAAGGCATATGCCGTACCAGCGGATTTCTAATCCAGCGATTGTCAGAGTTTCAGCGGGTGGAGGTGGAATGAAAGCCATCGTCTGGTGTTGTCTCTACCCGAATTGTTCTGGTGTGACTCCAGCGGCACAATGGGGCCAACCGGGCTGACTTAGCAGGGGCATGTTAATCCTGGCACAAGTTTGGCGACCTGCAATGTGAAAACATCGAGCCAAGTGCTCACGATCTCGACACCTGTCCGTCTCACCACGCCTGGTTGGTTGGATGCTGACCTCTCAAGTGCCGTCAAAGCTGGCGAGAGGGATTCGTCTGTAGATGCATTGAAGGAATGGGTGCCTAACCACCTGCCTGTGCCTGAACGTGGTTTCAACAATGATGAGGAAGTAGCGGTGCTGCACCGCGTAGCCAGGACGCGCACCCCCGAAGGTGATGAGCGGGCAGAGTATCTTGCTCGCTACGGCAACGATGCGATATGGCACAGGCATCTCGAACAGTGGCAACAGACTGTGGGAGCTGAGCAGGCGAAGATGGGGGCCTCGCTTCTCAACGCCGCGATAAAGATGAGTACGGAGCTTGGGCGTGAAGTCAAGGCGATGGTGCGACGACCGAGGCCTTATGTTCATGATCCATCGCTTCGACTGGCTGTGCCAAGGCCGCCCGCTGAAAGCATGTCGTGGCCTTCAGGTCATACCTGCCGTGCTTACGCCGCCGCCACCGTTTTGTCGCACTTGATGCCTGAGCGCAAGGGCGTATTCATGAGCGACGCCGCTGAGATGGCCTTCTCTCGCGTATATGGGGGAGCTCACTATCCCTCGGACACAGTTGCTGGAGCCTGGTTAGGGTCGCTTGTGGGCAACTGGATGATACGCACCTTTATGCACTCCATTTAGGTCGTGCAATTCTGAATGCGATCTTCTCTGCGGTGGCTCGGGCCGTCGCTGTTCTACGGTTTGCAGCTGACTCCCAGCGACCTGCGTAGCGCCGAAATTCCGGTAGAGGAATAAGCTCCCACATTGCGCGTAGCTGATTTGCATGCAGCCGGTGATAGAAGGGGCTGGCAACGTTGATTGGTCCGTTTCGATTCAGGTCATACCGTGACCAACCGTAAGAAGTGTCGTATCGATGCAGCCTGCGAGCCAGTGTGTTGGCGCCCTGTAACCAAGCCTGGCAGAACTCGTCATTGCCAGATGTGGCCCATACGTCGTGCAAGCCGAACAAGGCCCAGATCCATCCGTTCAGAACATGGGGTGGGGATATGGCTGGATACTCTTCAAGTACTGGTCCGGCATCCGATTCAAAGACAAGTCTGGAGCCGGATGAAGAGAGAAGTGGCCTGGCTGCCCGCTCGGCCTCGACAAGCCAGCAGCCATCAGGATCTACCGCATGCATTCGCGTTAGCAAACTCGCTGCCTGCCCCTGTGGCATTGCACTGGCCCAAGGTGCGAATACATCGTATGTATGGCTGAGGTCTGTCCAGTGTTGAAACAGACCATTGGCGTCCATGTCCAGGACGGCCCATCGGGCAACTGCACTTGCAACGGACAACCACTCCGGGGCATTGCGTGAGAGTTGCCAGGCGCCGAGTCCGAGCTGGATTATGGGCACGGGGTACGTGTGGTGCCGGCGAGCATCCAACACCTCGAGCCACATCAACGCATCTCCAGGAGTGCCTGTGCTCAAAGCATGTGCTGTTAGGTCAATGTAGTAGCCTGTACTTACGTCTCCAG
>CAYTTD010000039.1:0-9086 GCA_964440595.1 uncultured Gaiellales bacterium | reverse complement strand
GTGAAACGTAGTGGCGTTTGGCACGCTAACTGACTCGTTCATGTTGCGTCCAACGCCTACTGCCGGACCACGCCTGAGCTCGGGCGTCGCGCCCTCACCGCTGGGCGCTGCTGTCGGGGGCGCCGCAGCTGGTTTGGGTTGCGGTGGCGCCTGTTTTGGGGTAACAACCACTGCCGCGGCTGCAGGCGCTGGCGTAGCTTGCGTTGTCTGAGAGCTCTGCGGTTGAGCTGTGAACATCTCCTGCCACTCGGTGCCGACGGATGAGGGATCAGCAAGCCAACTCTCATACATCATCTGCACAAATCCATCATTAAACGTATCTGTTGTGTCGCTGCTCACTTGGTCAGCTACCGCCTTCCGGTTTCATTAGGCTCGTCAGTCACATTCTGACTGTATCGAAATCAACGCCAAATTGCCCGTTTTTTCCTTTTGGAAAACAAAGTTTTTGCAGATGAATCGTATCCTATTCCGGCTGGCCTGGTTGAGGTGAGATGAACGCAGAGATGCTTTCCGTGGCTACGAAGTTCGTGAGTCAAAGATCCTGCGTGCGTTCGGGATTGAATCGGTGTGGGAAAGAACAGGTGAATGGGGTGCCACACAAACAGCGGGAGATGGAGAAAGCAATTGCGTTTTCTGGGCTACGCCTGCCTGATTGTTTTGTCGTGCATCGTTTGGTCTGGTTGTTCTGGCGAAATGACTCAGGCCGAGTATGAGAAGGAGATGGAAAAGGTTGGCAAGGAGGTCGACGGCGCTCTGGCAATGCTGGGTAGCAACCCTGACAACGCGCCAACAGGTAAGGAGATTCGCAACGTCTCTGACCAGCTTGAGGATGCCGCCAAAAAGATGGATGAGATTGACCCACCAGAGAAAGTATTGGATGAGCATCAGAAGATGATCTCCGGGCTACGCGGCATCTCCAAGGCGTTCTCTGAACTAGCGAATGAGCTGGATTCTGCCGAGAGTGACCGAGATCGCATGGAGGCGTTTCTTGACATCTTCAACAAGAAGAAGACCAAGGCTGCCACTGAAAAGATTGAGGAGGCTCAGCGGGGTTACGAGAACCAAGGGTATCGAATATTTCGTTGAAACAAGCGGCGATCAAGCCAGGACTATCTGGCTTCCACCAACAATGGCATGCTTGTGGTTTTCGTCAAAACGAACCCATGCCTTGGTGCCGCCATCATAGTCGGGGCCAATCATGATCACATCGCAGGGGGCTCCGTGCATTGTTGCGCGTCTTGTTTCTGTCGTTTGGTCTGACGTGCCATTTTCAATCCACGCTTTAATGAATGGGTTGGATCGTCGTTCAGCCCCAATGGTTGTCGCGTCGCTATGACCAGGGTAGACAATCGTGTCGTCATCCAGGCTCAGCAAGACGTCAATTATGGAGTGCCGGAGCTGATCGAAACCTTCGGGGCCGCAAGATGCGGTTCCGCCAACGGCATCCTTGAAAAGAACGTCTCCAGTAAACACAGCGTGTTGCCCTCCGTCGACGTGCTTCACCAGGTACGCAAAGTGCTGTCGGGTGTGGCCGGGAGTTGCCAGCGCTGTTATCTGAAGATCTCCAACATGGAATTCCTCTCCCCCTTGCAAGTCGTCTTGGGAAACGTGCTTCAAATCGTAGCGCTCAACAAGATCAACATCGTGGATGGTGTGGTCATGGTGATCGTGGGTCGAAAACAGGCATGCTGGTTTAAGGTTCATGCGTTCAACAGCATCCAATAATGGCTCAATTGGCGCGCCAGAATCTATGAAAAATGCACACCCATTAATGTGGTCGGCGACAAGGTAGGCATTGGACAGGTACTGTTCGTGCATGCTCCGTTCAACTATCATGTGGAAACCCTACCCCTGATTTTGCATGTGAAACCACTCTGCATTACTTGGGTAACATCACATTTTGAAAGGAAGACCCGGAATGGCGCCAGCTCAAAATTATGCCGGAAAAGAGTGTGTTTGCCAGGCTCGAATTGGCATCTGCGACCAGCGATGCGTGGCTGACATGCTCGATACCCGCTACTACATGCCGTGCATCAAGCTTTCTGGCCGTGATGTGCTCGTGGTGGGTGGCGGCAACATTGCTCTCGAAAAAATCGAAGGTCTGCTGGAGTGTGGCGCCTCTGTCAAGGTTATTGCTCCTGAGGTTGTTGATGAGGTCGACGAGCTGATCAATGATGCGAAGATCGCCTACGAAAAGCGCGAGTGGGTACCGGCTGATCTTGAAGGCATGATGCTCGTCATTGCCGCAACAAACAACACGGATGTAAACCTCGCAGTATTTGAGGCTGCAGAGGCGAGGTCGATGCTGGCTAACGTTGTGGACGTACCGCCGATGTGCAACTTCATCCTGCCTGCCATAGTGCGGATGGATCCGGTTACCGTTGCCATATCAACGTCTGGTGCCAGCCCGGCGCTAGCAAAGCGCATGAAGCGTGAATTGACGGAGATGTTTGGCGATGCGTGGAGTCAGCTTGCTCTTATCCTGAATAGTCATCGTGGTTGGGCTAAATCCACCTTGCCTACCTATAACGACCGTAAGGCGTTTTTCGAGGAAATTGTTAATGGCTCGCCTGACCCGATTGAACTCCTGAAAGAGGGGCGCCTCGAGGATCTTGACCAGCGCATTGAAGAGTTGAAGGCTACCCATGCCGCATACGTTGCATCATAGCCAATAGTCTGGTTTTGCAGGCATTTTATTGACGTATTGCCGGGCTTGAATCCTGTGTATGCAGATTTGATCGTTTGATCAGGCTGGGCTGCAGCCTGCGGTCTTTGCTGCCGATAGAGGAGGTGGGATGGAGTAGGCCAGTGCGGAGGGTGCATCGAAGTGCAATTAGATGAATTTGCCTGTAAAAGGGTGACTTTCAATTACAAGCTGGCCTTCTTCGTTCTGTTGTCATCCCAGATCCTGCTGTTGGTTCTGCTTCCCGTCGGGGCAAACGGGACTGCCATTGCGGCAAGCCGCGGTTCGTCGGCCGAAGCAGCATCAGCAGCAAAAGCAGGGGATTCGGCGCGCAGTGCAAAGTCGCTGCGCGCCGAAGCTGCTGGCCTAAGGGCTCAGGCAGCCGCCATGCGCAAGCAGGCGAGAAAGCTAACGAAGAAAGGTAAGAAGGCCAAGGCGCTCAGGCTTCTTGCCAAGGCCCGGAAGCTGAACAAGCAGGCGGCAGAACTCGAAGACAAAGCAAAGCAGAAGGAAGAAGAAGACGAGGACCAGGACGAGGGCGCTGAATCAGAGATCGGTGCCGGCATTGGTGCTTCAACTGAATCGGGTTCAGACGATTCGGATTCTCATGGCGGTAACGAGCAGGATCACAATTCAAACAACGACAGCGATGATCACGGGAGTGACAACCGCGTTGCGGTAATCAATGCTGTCTTCTCGGCGGACATGAGATCCGTTATTTACGTCTCAGACAAAGGGTTGTCTCATTACACGGTCGCACTTTGTTCAGGTGAGCTGCCCAAGGTTGACATGCCTGGAGGCACTGACTACAAGACCTATGAGATTGGCCCCTTTAACGAAGACATAGTTTGGGTGAACTTCAAGGCTGGAAGCGATCGCGTAGGCGAGACTTTTTCAACCGGCACAGATTGCTTGGATGGCGAGGCTCCTGAGCCAACTCCGCCTACCGAAGATCCCGTGCCTCCAGTGGAAGATCCCGTGCCTCCAGCCGAAGATCCGGCGCCTCCAGTCGAAGATCCGGCGCCTCCAGTCGAAGATCCTGAAACGCCGAACGAAGATCCAACAGATGAAAGCCAGGAGCAGGATCCGATACCAGCTCCTGAACCGCCTCCAACACCTGCACCAGGTCAGGGCGAGCCGCCACAGGTGACGCCTGACGTTGCCTGCGGCAAGGGTGCTGCTTCAGAGATCTCATACTCACCCCAGTGGCCGACAGGCGGCCCAGGTAGCAATCTTGATCCTGGTACTGCTGCCTCAGTTACATTCAGGGTGAAGCAGGGGTGCTTGCCTGAGACCTTCACACTTGCATCGTACCGAACAACTACGCCGCAATTCTCGCTTCCGCAGATTCTTGACAACTACGAGACAAAACTGGTGTCAAGTGCTGACGGCGCAGTTACCATGACTGCGCGGGTGCCCAATGATGGTTGCTACCAGCTCGACTTCGTTCACGGCGACGTAATAGTTGATCTGAGCACAAAGCTATACGGTGACAAAAAGATCGCGTGGGCAAATGGCCGCCCCGGCTGCAACGACGTTTGCCCCAACATCACCGGCACACAGACAACCGTACCTGAAGGCATGCTTAAAGACGAAGAAGGCAAGTGCGTGCAACCACCTCCGCCGCCAAAGCCTGATCCGATTGAGACAAAGCCTGATCCAGCAATTTGTGCCTCAAAGGACAATGATGATGCGTATCTGTACTCAGACACAAACTCATCGGTGAAGCTCATGAACTGCCGCGGAGAATTCGTAAGGCTTTACTCTGACCCGATCGTGAACTCCTGGGTTGGGGGAACCGATCTCACGTGGACAATTGGCTACGGTACCGGCACCGTGGCTTTGTCCGGTGGTTACAGAATTGAGTGGACCACCGACGAGTACCACATGATGAATACGTTCACCATCATCAGGCCAGATGGCACATCATCGAAGGGTGATGTCTGGCTTTGGGGAGGCATGGGCGGCTCGCTGCCAAAGCGCGTTGTGCCCGGGTTGAAGGCTCACCACGTCAAGGAGTTCAGCGACGCGGTTTACCGTTGCATGGGGCCAATGGAAGATGCGTTGTCATGTACAGCTCCGGGCAGCGCGATGGTGGATCTCTCTATCGTAAAAGAAGTTGGCTCAACGCAGGTTGCGCCATACGAAGAGCAGACCCGTTTCAACGTATCGGGCAATGTTCGGAACGCGGGATTGTTCGCTTGGTCATATGCCCACAAGGGATCTGATTCATGCGCAGAAAGTGCAGCTCGCCAATTGGTGCGCCCGGGATCTCGAATGGTGGCAAACACGATGTGGGCTGATCAGCCAGGAAGCGTCTACTTTGATATCACGAAGTTCAACTCCCCGTCAGAAGCTGGTGAGTGGACGTTGTGTCTGTATCTTGGACGCTCGGCTGTTCAGACCATCGACCATGGAGCCTTGTTGTTTTCCAAGCCGTTCACAATTGCTGCAGGGCCCGGTTCGTTGGGAGAGATCTCAACATCTATCGACGGTCTGGTTGTTGAGGGGCGTTCAAAGAGCTTCAGGGTGGATGTCAATTCAAAGGTGGCAGTCAACATTCGTGCCGTACAGCTGGTTGGCGGCGTTGAGTGTCCGGCCAGTGCGTTGGTTGCATCCAGAATGGATGGCTCGAAAATAGCGATGAGCCAGTCGGTCTATCCGGGCGCTGCAGTTGTACGTTGGGGCGTAGCCGAGCCATCTGACGAGGGAGCTCATACCATCTGCACTTACATGTCTGCGATGAAGAACGGCCCAAGTGGTGAATTTGTGATGCCCGCCCAAACAAGTCGCATTCAGTTTGTCGCAGCGCCGGCAGTTGCAAAGATGAAGGTTGAAGCGCCTGATGAGGTAACCGGTGGAGAGAACCCCATGCGGGTAGTTGTAAGTGGAGTAACCAACGCGCCGATGTCGCTTTATGTTTACTCAACGAACCAGAAACTGGCAGCATGTTCGTCATCCGCTGGCGGGCAGGCTACAGTAGCGGGCACTTCCCAGGTTGGAGTGTTCAACGTAGGGCAGAGCTCAACTGCGTTAGTCCCTGAAACGTTCTCGTTTGAGCATCAAATTGATGCTCGGCCAGGATGGCAGACAACATGCGCTTACCTGGCTACGTCACCCACCGCTGCAGCCGCTCGCGTAGTGCGAGTGAACAGATGGATCAAGAGCCCGGGCTCGGTGCTCAAGGTTGACCTGCCTGCAAACTTTGTCACGGGTTTCTCGTCCAACGTCAAGATTGACGCAGCAGTCGGTGGCGCAACTCGTATGACTCTTCGCGGTTACATTGAAAGTGCAGACAAGGAAAGCTGTGAAGCAACGGAACGGCGCCAAGGCATGCGTGAAGGTGCCGTGCTGTTCCTTGGGCGCATGGTTAGCGGATCGTCCACCACGGCATCAGTCGTGACACCGCCCAAGCTGATGGATCGGGTTCGAATATGCCTCTATCTGTCTCCAGATAATGGCGTGGATTTCACCGAGCGAAAATTCGAGGCAGTTGTCCCCGTATCGCAGGCGTACGAAATCAGTCAACGGAAGATCTCGCCCGTAGTCGAGCTTGGACGGCCATTGCTGGTTGGCTATGCAGCCGACCCGATCCTGGCCTATTCAACATTGGTTGCGGTTCTGACAGACGGAGAGCAGGAGTGCGCATCCCATCCGGAGGCGCAGCTTCTTGTTCGGGGATCCAGGTATGCCGGATATACCACGTTCGCAAACGCGAGTGGCAGCGCCATGCCTATGTACGTAAGACCTGGCGTGTTCAATGAAGGCACCATGACCATGTGCTCCTATGTTGGCAGGTGGTCTTATCAGGCAGGCGGTTGGGCGGTGAACGCTGTGGCTAGAGACACCATTTCAGGAATCAGACCAACCGTTTCCCTAAATCTGAAAAGTGCTTCGGTGAAATATGGATGGCTTGCGACAGATCTCACCGCCTCGGTGTATGGAACGCCAGGGCAGGAGTCGTCAATGCAGATAACCACCAAGGCGTTCCTTACGCCAGCCGATGGAACGGCCTGTGCACCAACAGCGTTCCAGCAGCAATATGAGGCGGGTGCAATCGATGTGCTGTTCGAGAAGAGATACCTCAGTACGATTTCGGGCCGATCGACCGAAATACCATTGGGGGATCAAGGTATGGAAGCGCCGGCAAAGGGCAGATGGCGTCTATGTGGCTCCGTGTCTGAGCTTGCTGAGGTCGAAACCCCATGGGCTACCCTCGACCAGGTGATAACCATTTCCTGATCCTTTCGGCCAGAACTGCACAGAAACGATTTTGGCACCAGACCCGATACCCTGGTACAGGGGTAATCGACGTCAGTCGTAAATTATGGGGTGAGGTACATGAGGATCGGTGCAATACCGCTTGAGCTGACAGTTGCATTGGGTGCTGCAACAGGTTTTGGAGCCATCACAGCGGCAAGCATCATCGACAGCAAGGATGACAAGGAAGACAATCTTGCTCTGATTAGAGCAGGTGGAACCTTTGCCGTCTCAATGGGGCTGCTAGGCGCCGGTGCGTTCATGAAATCAAATCACTGGGCCGGCAATGTTTCTGCCTTGGGGCTTGGCGCCGCCATAGGCGCATGGGCTGGCGGCGGCCTGTTTCACTAGACATCGGGATTCAAATCCGTCTGGGCGGTGCCACTGGTGTCGCGATAGTATCCTCCATGAGTCCTAATGCTTGGCCGTGCCCGAGAGCGGTCAGCGCTTTAATACATCGGAGGCACCCAGATGACCAACACCTACTCAACTCTTTCAACACTCGAGGCCGCGGATGGGAGCGGCTACAGCTACCACAGCATTCCACAGCTCGCCGAACAGTTTCCTGAGGTCGCCTCACTTCCTTGGAGCCTCAAGGTTTTGCTTGAAAACCTGTTGCGGCATGAGGATGGTTCCGGCGTAACAGAAAAAGACATAAAGGCTCTTGCCAATTGGAACGCCTCGGATGAGCCACAAACCGAGATCGCATTTACACCTTCGCGTGTATTGCTGCAGGATTTCACCGGCGTGCCTGCCGTGGTTGACCTCGCATCAATGCGCGATGCGATGAAGCGACTCGGAGGTGATCCCTCAAAGATCAATCCGCTTCAACCGGTGGATCTTGTGATCGACCACTCGGTTCAGGTTGACGAGTTCAGAGGGCGACTCGCTCTCGAAAAAAACATCGAACTTGAGTACGAACGAAATACTGAACGCTATGCATTTCTGCGCTGGGGGCAGGGCGCATTTTCAAACTTCACGGCTGTGCCGCCGGGCAACGGTATTGTGCACCAGATCAACCTGGAGTACCTTGCGCGCGTGGCGTTTGTAAACAACGGCACGCCAAAGATGGTGTATCCTGATTCGCTCGTAGGCACTGATTCACATACCACGATGGTCAACGGTTTGGGCGTTCTTGGATGGGGAGTTGGTGGCATTGAGGCCGAGGCAGCAATGCTTGGCCAACCAATCTCCATGCTGATCCCACAAGTGGTTGGCTTTGAGCTCAAGGGTTAGGGGCCGGAAGGTACAACTGCACCCGACCTGGTATTGACTGTAACAAAGATGTGTCGCGACCTTGGCGTGGTTGGAAAGTTCGTTGAGTTCTACGGTGAGGGCATCAGCGAGTTGTCTCTTGCTGATCGCGCGACCCTAGGCAACATGTCTCCTGAGTTTGGTTCCACGTGCGCAATTTTCCCTGTTGATGCAGAAACTATTTCCTACCTCAAGCTGACGGGTCGAAGTGACGATGCCGTTGCCCTTGTTGAGCAGTACTTCAGGGCGCAGGGCATGTTCCACGAAAAAGACAGCGATTGGCAGACTCGCTACTCGTTCAACCTGTCGCTTGACCTTGGCAGCGTCGAGCCTTGTATCTCAGGCCCCAGGCGCCCCCAGGATCGTATTG
Source organism: uncultured Gaiellales bacterium (assembly GCA_964440595.1). Taxonomy (GTDB): domain Bacteria; phylum Actinomycetota; class Thermoleophilia; order Gaiellales; family SKUG01; genus CAYTTD01. The sequence continues at coordinate 519 of CAYTTD010000039.1, read as the reverse complement.
CGTTGAAGGATGCGCAACACACTTTCAGGAGCGAGCTCGCTGCGATGGGCGTCAGCTCAGCGACGAGAGGCGCGTCAGATTCCGCAGGAGGATCCGGGGCAACTCAGGCAGCAACGGTAGTGCGGCCGACCGAAATCGCTTCCGTTGAGCAGATCACTGACGGATCAGTCGTAATAGCCGCCATCACCAGTTGTACAAATACATCCAACCCATCAGTGATGATCGGTGCGGGGCTGGTTGCAAAGAAGGCTGCTGAGCGTGGTCTGACCGCCAAGCCATGGATCAAAACCAGTCTGGCGCCAGGCAGCAAGGTCGTCACAAGGTATCTTGCCGCATCCGGATTGGATCAGGAACTTGAAAAAGTTGGCTTTTACACTGTGGGCTACGGGTGCACAACGTGCATCGGAAACAGTGGTCCGCTACCTTCCGACGTGCTCGAGCAGGTTGAAGATCGCAACCTCGTTGTTGCCAGCGTGCTTAGCGGCAACCGAAACTTCGAGGGACGCATCAGTGGTGACG
>CAYTTD010000038.1:0-9206 GCA_964440595.1 uncultured Gaiellales bacterium | reverse complement strand
TCTGTCCCCGCCCCACACGGAGACATCGCTGAAATAAAGCCCCATCCAGACCTGAGGGCGATGGTTGATCCTGAATCAGGAGTGTTCTGGGCAATCGAACCAGGGCGCGGCAAAACAGCTTCTCCAAAGCGGGTTGATGTACTAGGCCCGGTCAACGACTCAATTCCTGCCTTTCCAAAGGACCAGACTCAAAGGCTCACCGAACTGCTGGAAGGTGAGCTAAGAAATCTCGGAGAAGTCCCATCAATTTCACTGGAGCCATATTCAAAATCTGCTCCTGTAAAAATCTTGCCGACCAGTGATCCCTCTGTTGCAGCACAGATGCTATTTGACGAGGTCAAAGACAAAGGACATTTAAAGCCAGCAAGGGCTTTGATTGACTTGACGGGTATCGTGAATTCAGGTGGCGGAAACAGAGTTTTCGGAGCCGCTCGAACCAATTTGAGTACCACCTGGAGCCGCAATTATGACTGGCAAGGAGCCCTTCACCCCCGCATTGAAGCACTCGTTGATATCAACGGAATCGCCTTCCAACGCCGATATTGATCAGCGATCTTCAAGCGGACGACGAGATTCGAACTCGCGACCCTCAGCTTGGGAAGCTGATGCTCTACCAACTGAGCTACATCCGCGGGGTAGGGGGTGAGTCTATCTAAATTCATTGACCTGATCTTTACAATTCCTTCATAACTATTTCCCCTCCAGTGCCCTTTTACGAGGCGTATGGCAGATGCGGCACGGGCGCAGGCCACGATCAACAAACAGGCACTGACGGAAAACGGGGGTACAAAAATGATAAGCAGAAGGAAGATAACGGCATTGGCGGCGATGGCACTATGTCTCGTTGTTTCGGCGCCAGCAGGCGCAGCCATGGCAATGGATCAGCAGGGCAACGGCCAGCCACCATCGCCAACCTCATCAATCGAGCAGGGCGAAGATGATGACTTCAGCTTCGAGGATGAGGATCGCGAGTGCGATTCAGAAGGTGATGATGATTCACAAGAAGGCGCTGGCGGCTCGGAAGGTCGTAGGGGCGACGATGGCGGCGAGAAGCCCGAGGATGGGCACCACGAAGGCGAAAATGGCGACCATGAGGACGGTGACCATGAAGATGGTGACGAGGACTCAAAGTGTGGGCTCACCAAAGACGACGCGATCGACGCTACGCACAAAGCACTTGTCGATGAGTTTGGGCGCACGAACGCAAAGCGATTCAAGCTTAAGTGCAAGGAAAGCAATGAAGATGAGTCAGAGTTCCGCTGCAAAGGCAAGGGAAAAATCAAGATCGTGATCCCAGACGCTGAGGACGAAGACGCTGAAATCAGGTACTGCAAGGTGAAGTTCGTCAGCACGGTGACGGGCACCGAGGGAACTGACGGCGAGTTCACGATCCAGGTTCACTTCAACAGGATGAAGATGTCCAAAGCATGCAAGGACCTGCTAGCAGATACAAGCACCGAAGAAACCGGCAGCGGGAATAACAACGGCGAAGGCAATACCTCAGGCGGAATCGACAGCGGTCAGGGAAATACCTCTGGCTCAATATACGGAGAGCCACTGCCAGACGAAAGCGTAAAAGACAACTAATACCACCCACCACGTGTAACGCACCAAGGCGCCGCCAATGATTGACCCAAAACTGTGGTCAGTATCATTGGCGGCGCCTTTATTCGTTGGCCGACCTATCCCTCGACTTGCGGTGTATCTCGGCCAAAAGCCAACTTTGGCTGCTGCCAAACACTAATCCCTGAACTATTCTCGCGATCACAAACTTGGACAGGTGACGGAGGATAGGTACTGATGCTTTCTGGTGTTAAATCCACGCAGGCAATTTTTATGCCCCCAAAAGGTGGTGGCGGGCAGCCAGCTCCGAAACCGCAGCCGAAGCCCCAGCCCAAGCCATCCCCTTCACCAAAGCCAGCACCAAAGCCATCTCCGCCGCCGGCACCAAAGCCCGCACCAAAGCCAAAACCTTCGCCGCCCCCAGCACCAAAGCCAACCCCTAAGCCTACGCCGCCACCAGCGCCGCGACCGACCCCTACGCCTGCGCCACCACCGAGGCCAACTCCTCGACCAACGCCAACACCAACTCCACCGCCAACACCACGACCAACTCCAACCCCAACGCCGCCAAGTCCGCGACCTACGCCGACGCCAAATCCGACGCCACCTCCGCGACCAATGCCTCGGCCTACCCCGACGCCAGAGCCTCCTGCTCCGCCGCGACCTAACCCGCGCCCCACACCGAACCCGACTCCAACGCCGCAGCCGCCTCGCCCAACGCCGCTGCCGCCGAAGAATCCTTATCCACACCCGGGGCGTCCACGCCCACCATATAACCCGAATCCTTACCCACCGCACAGACCGGATCCGTACTATCCGTACCCATATCCAGGACGCGACCCGTGGAACCGCGACCCGTGGGGCGACTATCCGAAGTATCCGGATCCCCATCGGCCAAACCCATACCCCCACCCATACCCAACACCGGACTGGCCATCCCCAGATCCAGCGCCGCGACCACCATCGCCTGGCCCAGGCCCTGGCCCAGACCCACGCCCCCCCTCACCGGGGCCTGCACCAAAACCTGATCCGAATCCGGTACCACCGGCTCCGCTGCCAACAACTGCGGCCGCCGAGATCGTTTTCAAGCACCAAACCGGTGCCGACGAGACGGTCACGGCGTACATGGATAAACATGGTGAGCCAACAGCACACTCGTTCAGGTCAGCTCTGATTCAGGCGATGACCGCAGCACGCATGCAGGGTGATCTTGCTCAGGCCGTGGTGTCATCCAGGGACGGTGCGTATCTGGTGACGCCACTGGCAAGCATCAAGGGCAAGCAACCATACGGCGTAGTTCTGGATGGTCGCTACCTGCCAAAGGACGTAACAGGAGTACAGGCAAAGCGCCTCGACGAAGACGTGCTCGCCGTAGTCGGACGCGACACCGTTTTCAACTTCACGAAGGGTGAGCTGCCCAGCATCGACATCACCGGGCCCGCCGCTTTCAAAGGCGAGCTTCTTGGTTCACTGAAGATGAATGAGTCGTCGGCTTACAAAGGTGAAACCATTGAGGTCACGCCACTTGGCGATGCGCTGCTGATTGGCAGTAGTCGTCGCGAGGCACTTGAGAAGGCAACACTTGCCGCCCGAGACGGTTTGCACCCGACGCAGGCAGTACTTAAAGACACAAATGGCGATTACTACATCTCACGCGTTGCAACAGCAGATGGAGGAAACCCCTTCATCAGGCTCAGGGATGTCGAGTCAGCCAAGGGTCTAAGCTCAGCTCTGGTGATGTTGGTTGGCACCAACAAGTACCTCGACTTCAGCGGCGCTGAGGCGACTTCTTTCAACAATCCCCAGGAGGCACAGTCATGAGAATTGCTACAGCTCCAGTTGGTGACTTCGTCGATGGAAAGAAGGTTGGCTTTCCTACGCGCCCGGATGGCGGAGCTACGGGCACTTCAAACAACACCCCGCCAGATGTACTCAAACGCATACCAGCAGGCCCATTGCGCTATAGAACCGGCGACCCACTTGCAGTGATCACTCTCACAGACACCAAGTATGCAACCGGGTCAAAGTCGTTCGAGACACATGCAAGGTGGCAGACCGAGGATGACCTTGTTCGCGCAGAAAAAAGAACCGGCTACTACGACGACACGGTCGCAATGCCGCTGCGCGACGCAGTGAAGATGGCATTCAACCGCGCCGAAAAGTCAAAGCACGCCCAAGCTTTGCTGCAGGCTGAAGACGGTTACTTCTGGATTGCCCGACTGGTTGACCAAAAAGGTGATGCTCTGCGTATCGACGGCAAGGACTTCTCAAAAGACACCGTGGTGCACGGCAGCTCGGAGAATGACGATCTTGTAGCCATCATTGGCAACGACAAGGTGATCAACTTCTCAATGAAGTACAGCATTCGAAAGCCTCACTGGTGGGATTTTATTGCTGGAAAACCAATGGGTTGATCTTGGTACTCGTGCCAGATGTCGCCTAGCGCCGCATCCAATCGAGCTGATCAGAAGTGGTGTCGCTGTCGAAGCCGCCAACTGCCGCTGCAGTCAAAAGCATGTGCTCACGGGAGTTCTTGCCAACCCCTTGCGGCAGCTTTCCTCCAACTGCACCGTATGCCTGAATTACCTTGTCCGCTGACAAGCCCTCAACTGATGCGGCTGCTGCCGCCAGCGTAAATCGTGCATCCTTGTCGAGCGCCGATGTGCCAGCACCCTGAGACAGCGCGCGATAGATCGCCGCCGTCTCAGCCCCGGTGCGAAGCCCCTGAAGCGAGCCGACTGACATTCGCAGAATCTGCTCCCAGTCGTCTGCATCGTTATAGGCGACGTCATCAGCGGCTATGTTTACGAACGTGAGCGCCGCATCATCCGCAGTCAGGCGATGCTCGATCGCGGCACCTGCCAAGCGAGCGATCTGCGGAGCCGTCAGGTTGCCACTCACGTCAGTGTCTCTGGCTACACCCTTGTATAGCGATGCGGCATCATCAGCGGGCACCTGTCCACGCATCGCACCTACCACCAAAGGTGCCACAACTGATCCAACCTCCGCCGGGTCCTCCACCTCAACTCGTTGCGCAATCTTGTTGAACAGATCGATTGCTTCAGCGCCAGAGTAATTGGTCTCGAGCGCCGCGGCAGCTACAGATGCTCTTTGGGAAGGAGTGGTGTTCTGGTACACAAAGTTGTCGGCGGCGATATTGCCGTAAGTGTTCGCAGAGTGCTCGCCGGTTTGACGAGCAATCATCGCGCCTCGGGCTAGGCTTACAACGTCTTTCAACTCGAGATCATCGGTGATGTAGCCTCCGCCTGTATCCTGAGCTGCTTCGATGTTCTGGAAAATGGCAGCTGCCCACTCACCTGTACCGCCCGCTTCAACCGCAGTTGCGGTAAGAAGAGCGAGATCCGTGCCGCTGAGTGAACCACGAACGTAGGCGTTTGCAGTCAGCTTACTGAAAACATCTTCGGCCTTTTGAACGCTGGAGGAAGAATCGACAATTGCGGAGGCAATGATGCTGCGATCGACAGTGGACGTGCCTGTTTTTAGGACGCTGCTTGAGTTCACGGCGCCTAACACTTCACCGGCGTTAATCTGGATTGGGCCAGGAGTCGGCCCTGGGCCGGGCGTTGGGGTTGGAGTTGGTGTTGGAGGAACGTACTTTGGTGGCTTTGCCGGACGATCGATGAACGCTGCTCCGGCAATGCCACCAACCAGTGCTCCCAAACCGAGCCCGAGGCCAATACTTCCGGCTCGTGCCATGCCCATGTTGCCTGCATTGAATGCGCGTTGACCAATCTTCCAGCCAGCGAGTGCGCTCGTACCACCGATGCCCACCGCACCAAGCGTACGCCAGTTCCAGGATCCCCTGGAGTCGGCAGACTTGATGGCGGTGAATGCGGCGGCGCCACCTACCAGCACCGAACCGGCGAAAAGGGCTGCCTTGCCCATGGAAAAACTTGATGGCACGCTACCAACAGGTGACACGACCGCTACCTCAATTTCTTGTCCCAATGAATGACTGCTCTTTACACACACGCTCAGAGAGTCCCGTCTTCCGAATATCGGGATTGAGGCGTTATTTGGTTACATAACTGTTTGGACTTCAACCCACCGTGGGTATCACGGTTTTGATGTGGCACGACACTGCAGACGACCAGCCATTTGACGACTTTTTTCAAGATGCATCAGTATCTGATCCGCTCGCCCCTGACTACTCAGCAATAGAGGTCAAGGCACCTCCGAGGCTTGGACTTCTGAAGGATCTGGAGGCATCAGAGTTTGATTCGATCGCGCGAACGGCCAAGCTACAATTTCACGATGCGAATACCAGACTTTTCAATCAGGGAGATATATCAGATCGGTTTTTCATACTTGTCGATGGAGAACTGGATGTCGTGCGAGACGGTGAACGAATCGCAACGCTTACACATGGTGCGTTCTTTGGCGAAAGCGGGCTATTGACCGGGGCAACGAGATCAGCATCCATCGTAGCGAAGTCTGCGGTTTCGGTTTGGTCGATTGACTACGAAACTTTTGAGGCTGTTATCGCTGAAAAGCTCTTGGCCGATCCCGATTTTCGAGCAGTAATCGAGGCGCGACTCTCAGCGTCATGAACTGCGGCTACTCCCAGGGCAGTGGTGCTCGACCTCGAACCGAACCCGAATCCGACTTCAAGTTATAGACCTGAGGAAGCATATCGATGTACCGCCAGTACTGGTTAACGGTTTCGGGCGTAAACTGGATGGCATTGTGCTCACCACTGTGAGGCCCCTCATCAAAGTTGCTCCTAATGACAACTCCCTCTAACCGAAGTACGTCCGGGGCCCCAAACTCAACCTCGAATTTCTTGTCGACGTCAATCATCAACACGATGGTGCTAAGCCGTGGCAACTCTCTATCCAGCGAAACCAAAGCACCGGTTCTGCTTATGTCAAGAACATGAGCGTTTAACCTTTGCTGTCCGCACAAAAGTACAGCATGGAGATATCCGCGCATTCTGGGGTGTAACCTTTTCTCTCTCATGCAGCCATTTTGTCCTGAACAGCGGCATGCGAAACCACTGGTCCATCACCTTGATGATGTAACCTTGATGAACCTGTTCAGCGGCAATATCTGCTGAATTGCACGATACAAGGCGGGATCATGGAAAAAGACTCAAGAGGTTGTTGTGAAGTCAGCTACACCCGTTGCGTTCACGCCGGCGAACCCCACGAATCGAGCGGCTCTCCATTTTCGCCGCTGTATGACACATCAACCTTTACGTTCCCAAACAGCCAGGCGATGCTTGACGTCGTGACAGGCAAGGCCGAGGGGCCACTTTACACCCGCTACGGAATGAATCCGGGCATCCTGGCGCTCGAAGAGAAGTTACGATCGGTCGAGTCAGCCGGCGCGGCTCTGTCATTTTGTTCAGGCATGGCGGCCATCTCGGCTACCGTTATGGCTTTTGGTCGCAATGGCGTTGTTTGCGTTGGCGACATCTACGGTGGAACACACGAGCTTCTTGAGTCTCAACTTCCCGAGGTCGGCATCAAGACCAGATTTGTACTAAGCAATGAGCTCGACACTCTCGACGACGCCCTTTCTGAAGGTGCGTCAATATTGTTCATAGAGACGCCTTCAAATCCAAAGCTTGAAGTTTTTGATATTTCTGCGATGTCAGCCATGGCCAAGAAACATGGTGCCAAGCTTGTAGTTGACAATACGTTTGCAACCCCGGTGAATCAGACCCCCCTGACCATAGGCGCCGACATCGTAGTTCACAGCGCAACGAAGTACATGGGCGGTCACAGCGACCTCACGGCGGGTGCTGCAATGGGCAGCATCGCCGACATGAAGATCCTTTGGAACTGGCGAAAAAACCTGGGTCAATGTATCTCACCCGAGGTAGCACACAAGTTGTTGCGGTCGCTGCGCACACTGCGCGTACGTGTCGAAGCACACAACAGAAATGCACAGAAGCTGGCAGAGTGGCTCGAGCAGCACCCAATGGTTTCAAGGGTGCACTATCCAGGCCTCAAATCTCATCCAAATCATGCAGTAGCTGCACGTCAGTCAAATGGTGGGTTTGGCGGAATGCTCAGCTTTGAGGTGAACGGCACCAGCGAAGACACCGTAGGAGTCGTTGACGCATGTGAGCTATTTGCGATTGCTCCAAGCCTGGGCGGTGTTGAAAGCCTCATCCTGCAACCTGCGGCGTGTACCCACTACGCCATGGGCGCTGACGAACGCGCACGCAGATGCATCCGTGATCAACTTGTCAGGTGCTCAATAGGCCTGGAAGACGTCGAAGACCTTATCGCAGACCTTGATCAGGCACTCGCGCAGATAGATGGAGTCGCTACAGATTGTGACTCAGAGAGCGGTGCCGCATAAGGGCAATCCTCACTCAGAGAGATCAAGTGGATCACATGCTGCTGTTTTCTCGATAATCAGTCACGCGGGGATTGATAATTTTCAGGGGAAACAATTCATGGTTTTTTTGGGGAACGCCTCGCGTATTGCGCGTATGTCGTCGCGCAACGCCTTTGCACTATTTGATCGCACTGCTTCAACAGTGCAACGCATTGCAACAAAGCCCCAGGGCAAGTACGCAACTGAGTTGCAGGTCATGGATGCTGGTATCGACTTGGCACGAGACAAGATTGCCGAGCTTTCCCGGGAACGCCGCGCAAGCCAACAGCTTGTTGAGGCTCTTCCCACTGGGCGCGCTTCGGAGATGCTTGACCGCCTACCTGCATCACTGAAAGATAAGATCGGTAGTGACGTAAGCGCTCTCGACAAGCTGGTTCAGAAAAAAAATGCACTGAATCACGATCTCGCAATTGCGGGTACGGATCCAGATGAATACCTGGACGGCGTTTTACTACTGCGCGAGCACATGCGGGAAGCAGACATATTTTCACTCCGCGCCAGAAGCAGCTATTGGGGAGCTGGATTTTTATCCTTCGAAGGCGAACAGATCTCGCACTTTCTCTCGTCAAACAAGAAGGTGTGTGCGGAGGCTGCGGCATTGCTGGGGCAACCGGTGGCTACAGCCATGGTACCAACGATAAATAACGCGGGACGAATGACCGCAGATCTTGCCGAGCTTCATGTTATTCCTCATAGAATTATTGGCGAAGCAAATGGCTTTGGCTCAATTGCCGATGCATTTTCTGCGGCCACTGAACACCTTGGCACCTCGCCAGGAGCAACGATGGTTGGCATTCGTGATCAGGGCAATCGCTACCACGTGCTTGAGGCGCGAGTAAATACTGGACAGCGGGAAGGGACCACAAAGAAGTGGTGGCAGCGCCAGTCGACACTTGTGCAGCGTGAGACCTCAGTGGTCGCGAACCACGAAGGCGTTCAATTTGTTGTGAAGTCCGATGGATCAAAGATCGACGCTAAAACTGGCAAGCTTACATATCGGGATTGGCCCGCACAGCACCAGATGCCGCTCAGCAAAGCGGAGATGGTTGAAGCTGGAATGGCTTCTACGTACCGATCCAAGCCGAGACATATTCGCACGGCCCTTGCTGAACTGGAACCAGACTTGACCCGGTTACAGACATCAGTTTTGCCTGAGCTTGAAAGAACGGTTTCAGAAGCCGACCGCAACATCCAGGAACTCAAGGTCGGCTTGAATGTGGTTGGCGCAATACGGTCGGTTACAAGGCAGGTCAGCGGGTTAGCGGCACCGA